>DASUQZ010000110.1:0-9334 GCA_036280335.1 Solirubrobacterales bacterium | reverse complement strand
CGCTGCCCCGCGCGCTCTGTACTTGAAGCTGAGACCCGCGCCCTTCTGGACGATCCGGAGGGCGGCTCGGTGCTGATCGCGGAGGCCGACGAGCGCATCGTCGGCGTCCTGAGCGCCAGCTGGCAGCGGGCAATCCACGTTCCCGGCGTCTACGCGACGATCCAAGACCTCTGGGTCGATGAGGACTGGCGCAGTCGCGGAGTCGGGGCGGAACTGGTCGAGGCGATCGCGTCCCAGGCGCGAACCCGCGGCGTGGGCCGGCTCGAGGTCGGCCTGCCGCGGGAGACCTTCGCGGCGATCGCTTCGACCGAGTCCTTCTATCGCCGCAACGGCTTCGAGCCGCTCGGGCCGCGGATGCGGAGGCTGCTCGATGAGTAGCGAGCTGGTGATGGTCGAGCAGCGCCAGGGAAGCGGCGATGCCGCCTTCTGGGTGCGGGAAGGCGAACGGCTGATCGAAGGCCAGGACAGCAACCTGCGCCTGGTCGAGCTGAGGGCGGGGCTCGTCCGTCACTCGCGGGTGCGGCCCGTCGAGGCCGACGCCCCCGACGCGGAGGTCCAGCGGACGCTGGAGGCCCTGCACGAGACCCAGTACCTGCAGGCGCTGGCCGAGCTCTCCTCCGAAGAACCGGTGGTGATGCCCGACTTCGCCCCGCCCGGGCTCGATCCCGACATCCCCGTCAACGCCGCTCTGGTCGCCGCCGCCCGCGAGGGGATCCGCACCTCGATCACCGCGGCCGAACGGCTGCTCGACGGCGCCCGCTTCACCTACGCCGTCTGCCGTCCCCCCGGCCACCACGCGGGCCCGGCCTTCCACGCCGGCTACTGCTACCTCAACAATGCCGCCGCGGCGGTGCGGCGCCTCTGCGACGGCGGCCTCAAACCGGTCGGGATCGTCGACCTCGACCTCCACTACCCGAACGGCACCTCGGCCCTGCTGGAGCGGATCGGCCCCGACGCCGCCCTGCACTCGCTGCACGCCGCCCCGGTCACCAACCTGCCGCCGGGGACGCCGCTGCCGCGGCTGGCCGGCGAACGCGCCGTCTCCTTCGCCGGCGTGCCCGATGAAGAGACCTACCTGCGCGAGGTCGAGGCCTCGGTCCACGACCTCGCCGAGATCGCCCGGGCGCTGGTCGTCTCGCTCGGCTACGACACGGTCGCGGGCGATCCCCACGGCGGCTGGGACTTCCGGCCGGAGATCTTCGCCGAGGTCGGCCGCCTGCTGGCGGCGCCGGGCCTGCCGGTCTGCGTGATCCAGGAGGGCGGCTACTCGCTCGACCGTCTCGCCGCCTGCAGCCACGCCTTCGCGACCGGCCTGCTGGGAGGGGGAGGTCGATGAGCGCCTCGGGCCTGGAGCCGTTCCGCCGCCGCCTCGACACGATCGACGACCAGATCGCGACGCTGCTCGGCGAGCGCCTGCAGATCTGCCGCGAAGTCGCCGTTTACAAGAGCGAGCACGAGATCCCGATGATGCAGCCCGACCGCGTCAAGACGGTCCGCGAGCGCTACCTCTCCCGCGGCGCCGAACACGACCTGCCGGAGGAGTTCACCTCCGACCTCTTCGACCTGCTGATCGCGACGACCTGCCGGCTCGAGGACGAGCTGATGGACCGGCTCGCCGCCGAGAACGGGAGGAGGGACGCCGCATGAGCAACCTGCCGCCCGGCCCCCGGATGCCGCGCGCCCTGCAGGCGGTCGGCTGGACGCAGCGCCCGCTGCCCTGGCTGGAGAAGTGCCACCGCCGCTACGGCGACATCTTCACCCTGCGCATCCGCCACTACGGCGACTGGGTGATCCTCAGCGACCCCGACGACGTCAAAAAGGTCTTCACCGCCGGCCGCGCGGTCGGCGTCGACACCGCCAACCCGCTGCTGGGGCCGCTGCTCGGGCCGCGCTCGGTGATGCTGCTCGAAGAACCGGAACACATGACGCGCCGCAAGCTGATGCTGCCGTCGTTCCACGGCAAGGCCGTCCAGGCCGACGCGGAGATGATGGCCCAGGTGGCCCGGCAGGAGATCTCCCGCTGGCCGGTCGGCGAGCCGTTCGCGCTCTGGCCGCGGATGCAGGACATCACCCTTGACGTCGTCATGCGCGCCGTCTTCGGCCCCGACTCGGAAACGCCGCGCCTGCAGCCGCTGCGCGAGCGCCTGCGCACGCTCACCACCTGGATGAACGAACCGCGCAACCTGGCGATGCTCGCCGCCCTCGGTCCCGGCTGGGTGACCCGCAGCCGCGGCTACCGCGAAGCGATGGGTGCGGTCGAGGAGGCGGTGATGGACGAGGTGCGGCGGCGCAAGGCCGACCCCGAGGGCGGCACGATGGGGGTCGTCTCGATGCTGGTCCGCGCCGAGTACGAGGACGGCTCGCCGATGAGCGACCAGGACCTGCGCGACGAACTGGTGACGCTGCTCTCCGACGGGCCGACCTCGAGCACGCTGGCCTGGACCTTCGAGCGCCTGCTGCGCAACCCGGACAAACTCGAGAAGCTGCGCGAGGACATCGTCGCCGGCGACGGCTCCTATCTTGACGCGGCGGTGAAGGAGACGCTGCGGCTGCGCCCGCCGGTCCCGGTCGTCGTCCGCAACCTGCTGGAGCCGATGCGGCTCGGCGGCTACGACCTGCCGGCGGGGACGACGGTCGCGCCCTGCATCCACCTGATCCACCGCGATGAGCGCCACTACCCCGAAGCGCACCGCTTCCTGCCCGAGCGCTTCGTCGGCAAACAGCCCGGCACCTACACCTGGATCCCCTTCGGCGGCGGCACCCGCCGCTGCCTCGCCGCCAGCTACGCGGAAATGGAGATGAAGCGGGTGCTGCGGATCGTCCTCGAGACGACCGAGCTGCGGGCGGTCGAGAGCGACGCCGAGCGGGCGCGTAAAAGCGCGATCTCCTTCGCCCCCGACCAGAAGGGGCTCGTGATCGCCGAACCGAGAGAGACCGAACCGGCGGGGTCCCCGACCCTGGCGGCCGTCTAGGGAGAGAAGCATGAGTTCCTTTCAGAGCGACAGCGACATCCTCATCGTCGGCGCCGGCGCCAAGGCCGCCGCGCTCGCCGCCAAGGTCCACACGATCAACACGCTCGGGCTCGCGGAGATCTCGATGACCGTGATCGAGAAAACCGAGCCGGCCGCCTCCTGGCTGGGCCGCAACGGGATGACCTCCGGCGAGGAGCCGCTGGCGATCCCGCCGATCAAGGACGTCGGCTTCCCGTACCAGAGCTCGCGCCAGTTCGGCGAGATGGGCGACGAGATCGACGCGGCGCTGCTGCCGCTGACCTGGCAGCGCTTCGCGATGGAGCGGCACGAATACGCGACCTGGGTCAACTCCGGCTCGCCCTCGGTGATGCACCGCGACTACGGCGAGTACCTCGGCTGGGTCCTGGAACGGGCGACCGAGGGCGTGACCCTCTACGACGGCCGGGTCACCGAGGTGGCGCTTGCCGACGGGCACGACCGCTGGCAGGTCGAGGTCGCCGAGCGCGGACGCCCCGAGGACCCCGAGCGCCACACCGGCGGCGTCCTCGTCCTCACCGGCCCCGGCGTCCACCGCCACTTCCCCCACGACCCCGAGGTCGAGTCGCGGGTCTTCCACTGCGACAGCCGCCGCGAGGAATTCGAGCGGGTGCCGAGGGACGAGCCGGCGGAGATCGCGATCGTCGGGGGAGGGGAGAGCGCCCTCAGCGCCCTCGTCTTCCTGCGCGAGCTGCGGCCTCAGGCGCGGCTGACCGTCTACACGCCGACCCTGCCGCTGAGCCGCGGCGAGAGCTTCCTCGAGAACCGCGTCTTCGCCGACCCCGACAACGTCGACTGGGAACACCTCGACCTCGAGACCCGGCGCGACTTCGTCAAGCACTGCGACCGCGGCGTCTTCGACCAGACGGTGCTGGCCCGCATCGCCGACGACGACCACCTCTCGTTCGTCTGCGGCCGCGCCCTCCACGTCTCCCTCGCCGACGACGGCGAGGGCGCCCTGCTCGAATTCGACAGCCCCTCCGAGGGGGAGATGGCCCAGCGCTACGACTTCGTCATCAACTGCACCGGCTTCGACCTGCTGCGCCAGGTCCGCGGCCTCTTCCCCGACGCCGTCCGCGACATCGTGGAAGAACAGTGCGGCCCGCTCTGGGACGGCCCGCCGCAGGCGGAGGTGCCGATCGGGCGCGGCCTCGAACTGGAGGGGGTGCGGCCGCGGCTGCACATCCCCGGCCTCGGCGGCCTGCGCCAGGGCCCCGGCTTCGCCAATCTCGGCAGCCTCGGCCTGCTCGCCAACCGGGTGCTCCAACCGCTCTTGCAAGAACTCAACCTGCCCGAAGTGGCAGATTCCGATAGAACGCAGGACAAATCCTTACTATTCGACTAGGGAGAGGATGTTGGGGATGACCTTTGGGAAGCTTTCATGGAAAGCGGGAATCGCGATGCTGCTCCTCGCAGCTGCACTGCTGGTGGGGGGATGCGGGTCATCCGACGACTCCACCGCCGATGAGAACCTGAAACTCACCGGCGACGCCTGGCCGGGCGTCGATCTGGCCGGCACGCGCAGCGTCGACAGCCCGATCAACGGCAAAAACGTCAAAGACCTGGAGGAGGTCTGGAGGCTGCCGCTGAAAGCGCAGAGCAGCTTCGGGGCGATGGCCTCGACGCCGGTGATCGCCAACGGCGCGGTCTACCTACAGGACCTGGAGTCCAACGTGCAGGTGGTCAGCCTCGAGAGCGGCGAGGTGCAGTGGACCTACAAAGCGAACGAGCCGACCCTCGGCCCGAACGGGGTGGTCGTCGCCGACGGGATGGTCTTCGGCGCGACCAGCAGCGAGGCCTTCGCCCTCGACCAGGAAACCGGCAAAGAGCTCTGGAAGACGCCGCTCAGCGACGGTCCCGATTCCGGGATCGACATGGCCCCGGGCTACCACGACGGGCTGGTCTACGTCTCCACCGTCCCGACCAATCCCACCGCCCAGTACCCGGCCGGAATCGTCGGCACCCTCTACGCGCTTGACGCCGAGACCGGCAAAGTGAAATGGGAGTGGGAGAGCGTCCCGAAAGACCTCTGGGGCGATCCGAAAACCAACTCCGGCGGCGGTCTCTGGTACCCGCCCTCATTCGACGGCAAGGGGTTCATGTACTTCGGGACCGGCAACCCGGCGCCGTTCCCCGGCACCCCGAAAGACCCCTGGGGCTCTAGCCGCCCCGGGCCGAACCTCTACACCAACTCGCTGGTGAAGATGAACGCGAAGACCGGCAAGATGGAGTGGTACTACCAGCAGACGCCCCACGACATCTACGACTGGGACTTCCAGAACACGCCGATCCTGACGAAGATCGACGGACGGGACGTGGCGATCGGGTCCGGCAAGTCCGGCTACGTCGTCGCCGCCGACGCGAAAACCGGCAACGTCATCTGGAAAAAGCCGCTCGGCATCCACAACGGGCATGACCAGGACCCCCTCTACGCGATGCGGGGCGAATACGAGAAACTGAAAACCGAAGAAGAAGTCCTGCCCGGCTACCTGGGCGGCATCATCGCCCCGATCGCCGCGAACGAGACGGCGGTCTTCGTCCCCGTCGTCAACCATGCCGGCGGCGTCAGCAAAAGCCAGGAACGGATCGAAGGCCAGGAAAACTTCGGGATCATGGTCTCGATCGACAAGAAAACCGGTCAGGTCAACTGGTACGAAAGCTACGAAGAAGCCCCGTTCGGCGCTCCGACGGTGACCAACGACCTGGTCTTCTTCGTGACCTCCGGCGGCATCCTCCGGGCGCTCGACATCGCCACCGGGGAGCTGAAATGGGAACAGAAACTCCCCGCCGGCGCCAACTCGGGCGTGGCGATCAGCGGCGACACGGTGGTGGCTCCCGCGGGGCTCCCCAGCCCGACCGGCGAAAACCCGTCGGTGGTGGCCTACCGCCTGCCCGGGCAGTAGGGCCATACGCGCAGCGGGCACGGCTAATGTGCCCGCTGCATGGCCACCAAGCGCAGCGCCGGCATCCTGCTCTTCCGCCGCCGGGGTGACGAGGTCGAGTTTCTCCTCGTCCATCCCGGCGGCCCCTTCTGGATGAAGAAAGACGCCGGCGCCTGGTCGATCCCGAAGGGGCAGATCGAGAGCGAGGAGGCGCCGCGCGCCTGCGCGATCCGCGAGTTCGAAGAGGAGCTGGGGCCGGCGCCTTCGCTCGACCCCGAGGATCTGATCGAGCTGGGGTCGATCCGCCAGCGGGCGGGCAAAGTCGTGGAAGCCTGGGCGGCGGAGGGGGAGTTCGACTCGGCGGCGCTCGACAGCAACACCTTCAGCATGGAATGGCCGCCGAGGAGCGGCAGCCATCAGGAGTTCCCGGAGGTGGACCGGGCGGAGTGGTTCGACCTCGAGACGGCGCGGGAGAAGATCCTCCCGGCGCAGGCGGAGCTGCTCGATCGCCTGCTCGAGAGGCTCGCCGCCTAGAGGTGCGTCAGATCGGCGCGCCGGAGCGGTTCGGGAGGGCTCGCTGGGCCAGCAGCGTCAGGGTGCCGCTGACGATCAGCAGGGAGACGTTGAGGAGGAGGACGACGAGGGCGCCGAGGGCATGCTCGATGTCGCCGGCGCCGAGGGCGACGCCGAGGTAGGCGGAGGCGGGGATCGTCGTGACCGAGATCGCCACCCCGACGGCCTGGCTGGCCCTGGTCTCGAAGGCGAGCATCCCGGCGACCCCGGCGGCGAGGGCGACCAGGACGGTCGCGTAGTCGGTCTTGGCGAGGGTGCTGAGGCTGCTGTCCTCGACCTCGAAGCCGTCGGGGAGGAAGCCGGTGACCTTCAGGAGCGCCCCGAGCACGGCCGCCGTGAGGACGACCAGGCCGAGGCCGAGGGTGAGGGTCGCGAAGGCGCGCCGGGCGAGGTCGCGGTTGCCGCGGACGAGCCCGACGGAGGTCGCGCAGATCGGCAGCAGGTCGGGGCTGACCGCCATCGCGCCGACGATCAGGATCGGGCTGCTGGTGATGACGCCGAGGGCGGCGATCACGGCGGCGACGTTGATCAGGGCCAGGTAGCGGGCGATCGGCCGGGAGCTGGCGCGGGCCTGCCCCAGCACCTCGACCCAGGCGAAGCCGTCGACGCCGCCCTCGCCGTGGTGGTGATGGTGCTGGGGGGCGACCACCTCGAGTTTGGTGAGCACGTAGTCGTCGACGGGGATGCCGAGCCTGCCGATCTCCTCGACCAGCAGGTCGGCGCAGCTCGGCTCGACGTCGGCGACGAAGACGAAGGCCCGCGAGTCCCTCGACTCGTCGACCTGCTGCACGACCCGGTCGATGCCCTCGAGCTCGCGCAGCAGTGCCGCGAACTCGTCGGCCTGGTGGTGGGCGACGGAGGAGCGGAGCCTCAGCATCCCGGGCTCAAGAGACCAGCTTCACGACCTTGAAGGAACGGTCCCCTTTGGGGGTCTCGACGACCACCGTCGATCCGACCCGGGCGTCCATCAGCGCCCGGCCGATCGGCGACTCGGCCGAGAGGCGGCCCTCGGCGAGGTTGGCCTCGGTCGAGCCGACCAGGGTCCAGACGTTGCTCTCGCCTTTCGACTCGTCGAGCACCTCGGCGCTGCGGCCGAAGGAGAAGACGTCGCTGTCGAGATCGGAGACCTCGACCACCACCGCGTTGCGCAGTCGCTCCTGCAGGCGCTTGATCCGCGTCTCCAGGTGCGCCTGGTCCTCTTTGGCGGTGTGGTACTCGGCGTTCTCCTTGAGGTCGCCCTCCTCGCGGGCGACCTTGATCCGCTCCGCCATCTTCTGCCGCGCCGGCCCTTCCAGCTCCGCCAGCTCGGCTTTCAGCTCTTCGATTCCGGCCTGGGTGATCGGCTCGCCGGAATGATTGTTTCCGCTCATCGCAAGAGCGTGGCAGATCAGCCCGCGTCCGTGATGTGCCGCGCTCCGCTGGCAGCGCCGGCGGCGGCCGTGAGCGGCCGAGAGAACGATGTATCCTCATACATCGTGAACCGCACCCAGATCTACCTCGACGACGAGCAGACGGCGCGCCTCGACGAGAGAGCGGCTGCCGAGGGAACCTCCCGCTCGATGCTGATCCGGCGGGCAGTGGACATCTACCTGTCCCAGGAAGACCAGGACGCTGCCGTGTGGAGGGAGCAGTGGCAGAGGGCACTCGAGGGAACTGCGGGTGCCGCCCCCTACCTGGAGCAGGGGGAGGAGTACGTCGAGGACCTCCGCCGTAAGGACGCCGAGCGGCTCGGCCGGCTCTAGTTGAGGGTGGTCCTCGACACCAGCGTCCTGGTCGATCACCTGCGCGCTTGCGCTCCTGCCACCGAATACCTGGCCGGCCTCGAGGGCCGGCCGGCGTGCTCGGAGATCAGCCGGATCGAGGTTGTCCAGGGGCTGCGCTCCCGGGAGAGGGCGGCGGCCAAGCGGTTGTTCGCGCTGATCGAGTGGGTGCCGGTGAGCGAAGCGATCGCGCGGCGAGCAGGCGAGCTGGGTCGGCAATGGCGGCACAGCCACCCCGGAATCGGCGTTGCCGACCTCGCGATCGCCGCCACGGCGGAGCAGCTCGACGCCGCGCTTGCGACGCGGAACCTCAAGCACTTCCCGATGTTCGAAGGCCTTCGCTCGCCCTACTGAGGTCTCTGACCCCTCTGCTGGCCCGCTCGTCCGGAGCCAGGACGGTCGCATAGACTCATCGGCGATGAGCCTCGATGCCGTCCGGACCCCGGACGAGCTGCTGGAAGGACTGCCGGACTACCCGTTCGCGTCCCGCTACCGGGAGGTCGACGGGCTGCGGCTGGCGCACCTCGACGAGGGGGAGGGGCGGCCGGTCGTCTTCTTCCACGGCGAGCCGACCTGGTCGTTCCTCTGGCGCAAGGTGATCCCGCCGGTGCGCGACGCCGGCTTCCGCTGCATCGCCCCCGACTATGCCGGCTTCGGCCGCTCCGACAAGCCCACCGACATCGGCTGGTACACCTACGACCGCCACGTCGACCTGATGGCGCAGCTGCTCGAGGAGCTGGACCTCCGGGACGCGACCGCGGTCGTGCACGACTGGGGCGGGCCGATCGGGCTGCGGCTGGCGGTCGAGCACCCGGACCGGATCTCGCGGATCGTGATCATGGAGACCGGGCCCTTCACCGGCCGCCAGAAGATGAGCGACGCCTGGTTTGCCTTCCGCGATTTCGTCCGCAGCGAAGAGGACGTGCCGGTCGGCTTCCTGGTTCGCGGCGGCTGCAAGAACGACCCCGGCGACGAGGTGATCGCCGCCTACGACGCGCCCTATCCCGAACCGGCCTCGAAGGCGGGGGTGCGGGCCTTTCCGCTGATCCTGCCGACCACGCCCGACGCGGTCGGCGCCGCCGAGGGGAAACGGGTCGCCGACGCGCTGCGC
>DASUQZ010000109.1:0-2653 GCA_036280335.1 Solirubrobacterales bacterium | reverse complement strand
TACATGCCGGGCGGTTACCCCTGCCGCGCGGGCACGAAACGCATCTTCATCCGTTTTCCCCCTCCCCGCGAACGGGTAGCCGCAGGAGTGGAAAGCACCCGACCACAAGGAGTGAGGATGGGGACTCAAGAGGCCGGCAATATCACCGGCACGAAGGACAAGGACTACAACGTCATCTGGTTCGTCGAGCAGTGCCTCAGCAACGTGCTGCGACTCGAGACCTACATCGAAGACGCCGAGCGGGACGGGGATTCCGACCTCGCGGACTTCTTCCGTCGCGCTCAGGAGACGAGCCGGAAGGGTGCCGAGCAAGGCAAGGACCTGCTGCGCTCGCGCCTCGCGTCCTGAAGTCGAGGGATGCCGACACCTCGGCAGCGCCGGCTAGGAGCCGGTGCTGACCGAGGCGGTGCCGGTCGCGGAGCGACCGGCCATCCAGCCGGCAAGGGCGCCGAGGGCGCTGCCGACGCCGAGCAGGGTCATCGTCCGCACGGGGTCGCGCCGCAGCTTCGAGGCGGTCCCATGGGCGGTGTGCCTGGCGGCCAGCTTGGCCGCCTTACGGGAAAGTGACTTCTTGATCGCTGACATGCCCGGTCTCTACCCGGCGCCCCGGTGGCTACACCAGCTGCGGCACCGAGAGGCCTTCGCGCAGCGCCAGCGCGTTGGGGGGAGCGAATTCCTCCCAGTCGTTGTTGAGGTAGGCGAAGACCTCGCGCCGGGCCCGCCAGGCGGCGATCCGGCGCCGCCAGTGGTCGAGCTCGGTCTTCGAGTAGTTGCCCCGCCTGCCGCGGGCGCCGTGGTGGAGGCGCAGGTAGGCGACCTCTCCCGCCGGCCGCGCCTCCGGCAACGGCCGGCGCGCGTCGTGCGGTATCACCAGGGAGGCGCCGTGCTGCTCGAGCAGGCGCCGCACGGCGGGGACGAACCAGCTCGGGTGGCGGAACTCGAAGCAGTGGCGGGCCGGCGGCAGCAGCCGCAGCGCCCGCGCCAGCACCTCGTCGTCGCGGTGGAAGTTGGCGGGCAGCTGCCAGAGCACCGGCCCCAGCTTGCCGCTCTCGCGCAGCGGCTCCAGCGGCTCCCAGAAGCGGGCCACCCCCTGCTCGATGTCGCGCAGCCGGCGGAGGTGGGTGAGGTAACGGCTCCCCTTCACGGCGAAGAGGAAGCCGGGCGGGGTGCGCTCCACCCACCCCTCCACCGTCGAGCGCCTGACCAGCCGGTAGAAGGTGGCGTTGACCTCGACGGTGTCGAAGAGCTCGGCGTAGCGCACCAGCCAGCGCGACTGCGGCACCCCCCGGTAGATGCCCTCGCGCCAGGAGGCGTAGACCCAGCCGGAGCAGCCGATCCGCACGTCCTTCATCGTCACCTCCGTTTACGCCGACCTCGGCGGGGGGTAGCCGTCCCCCGTCCCCTACCCGAGAGGCCACGCCGTTTATGCGGTTGAACGCGATCCTCGACGTCGACGGCACCCTCGTCGACACCAACTACCACCACGCGCTGGCCTGGCACCGCGCCCTGCACGCCCACGGGCACCAGGTCCAAATGTGGAAGGTGCACCGCCACATCGGCATGGGCGGTGACCAGATCCTCGAGGCCCTGATCGGCTCCGACGCGGCCGCCGAGCAGGGAGACGCGATCCGCGAGGCGGAGTCCGAGGCCTACAAGGAGCTGATCGGCGAAGTCGGGCCGATGGAGGGGGCCCGCGAGCTGATCGAGAAGCTGAAGGAGGAAGGCTCGACCGTGATCCTCGCCAGCTCCGCCAAGGAATGGGAGGTCGACCACTACATCGACCTGCTCGACGCTCGCGAGCTGGTCGACGACTGGACCACCTCGGCGGACGTCGAGAGGACCAAGCCCGATCCCGACCTCGTCCACGCCGCTCTGGAGAAGGCCGGCAACGACGAGCCCTCGGTGATGGTCGGCGACTCGGTCTGGGACGTGAAGGCGGCGACGGCGGCGGGGCTGCCCACCCTCGCGGTCCTCACCGGCGGCTTCTCGGAGGCGGAGCTGCGGGAGGCGGGCGCCTCGCAGGTGGTCGAATCGATCGCCGACCTGCGGTTCGACCAGGACTCCCTCGAGGCGACCGCCGAGCGCTAGCTGGCTCCGGCGACCGCCTTCTGGAGCTGTTTCTTGTTCATCTTCGAGCGGCCCTCGATCCCCAGCTTCCTGGCGTCGTTGTAGAGCTGTTCCCGGGTGCGGCCGCCGGGTCCCTGACCCGACCGCTTGCTGCCTTTCTTCACTCCTCGCGGTGGCATCGCTACCGCACGGCGGACTGGGAATCCGCGGTCTTCGCCTCCGCCGAGGTGGACCGAGCCTCGGTCGCCTGGCGCTGCCAGCCGAGCTCGAAGGTCAGCGGCACCTGGATCTTCTCCTTGGCGAGGCATCTCGGACAGGAGGTCCAGGAAGACGCCGCCTGAGCTGAGTATCCACTGCCGCAGTTGTCGCACCTGAACATCGGCCTCGCCGCCCTTCGCCTGTCTGTCTAAACCCGTCGCTCGCAGGGCTACCCACCGGCTAACGATCCAAACGGCGTTCAGCCACACGGCTGGTATGTGCGGGTGACAAAAGCTGCAAGAAAGGGAACTGACCGGACTGGGTAGGTTGAAGAGCATGCAGGAGCCGCAGGAACTGGAGCTTTGGCGCTACCTGGAAAGCCAGCGCG
>DASUQZ010000108.1:0-4294 GCA_036280335.1 Solirubrobacterales bacterium | reverse complement strand
TCACCGTACCGAGTTCTTTGTACGTCGACTCCTGATAGTCAGGAGTAATCCAGAAGCGCGGTCACTCCAGGGGTGGCCGCGCTTTGCAGGCTCCCGCTACTCGGAGCAGACCCGGTGGCGGCCGAAGAGGCCGTCGGTGCTGAGGCCGGTGCCGACGTGGATCCTGCCCGGGCGGGTCGCTTCGACGAGCGTCCACGGTCCCTGGGCGCGGAGGCAGACGCCTGCGCCGGTGACCTTCCAGTAGGGGCTGAAGTGGATGCGCAGCCTGAAGTTCGACGCCTTGGGGACCGAGAGGTTGAACCAGTCCGGGCCCAGTGAGGTGACCCGCGCCGGGTGGTCGACGAGGCCGGTGGCGCCGCGGACGGCGAAGAGGCGCCAGTCGGAGTTGCTCCAGACCGGGTCCAGGTAGGGCAGGCCGCGGTTGATCAGCACTTTCTCCCGCTGGGAGAGGTAGTCGAGGCGCGCGTCGGGAAGGGCGACGTAGCTGACCCCGTTGGAGAGCAGCCAGTTGCGGTAGGAGGAAGCGGTCAGCGCCGACTCGAAGAGGTGGTGCTCCTCGGCTTCCTGCTGGCGCTCCCAGCCGCGGGCGAGGAGGAACTTCGGGGAGACGTAGTACGCCTCCCAGCGGTCGAGGGTCGGCGGGATCTCGATCCGCACCGGCGCCCCGCCTGTCCGCTCCCGCAGCTCGGCGAGCAGCGGGACGTAGAACTCGCGCTGCACCGACGGATCGGCCGAGGCGCGCGAGAAGTCCCGCACCGCTCCCTGCCACTGCCAGTAGAGCAGGGGCACTGCCAGCAGCAGGGCAAGCAGGCGGAGGTTGCGGCGGCCCGCCAGCGCCAGCACCGAGACCGGGCCGGCGGCGAGGACGCTGAGGCGGGTGATGTTGCCGCCGAGCGCGTTCGGGATCGCGAAGGCGCAGAGGACCGCGGCGCCGTAGAGGGCGACGGTGCAGCGCATCAGGCGCTCGCGGCGGGGCAGGATCAGGTAGATGGCGAGGGTCACGACGACGGTCCCGGCCAGGCTCGAGAGCACGAACGGCTCCAGGCCGGCCGACGGGAAGGCCAGGGCGGTGACGGCGATCGGCGCCCCCGCGCAGGCGGCCAGGGCGGCACCGCGGCGGCGAGCGCCGGTGAGGGCCAGCGCGCAGCCGATCAGCGCCAGGAAGACCCCGGCCACCGGGCTGGCGAAGGGGGTGGCGAGCGCCAGCGGCAGCGCCAGGAAGAGGCGGTCGCGGTCGTAGGCGACCAGCGCCGAGAGGCCGATCGCGACGCCGAGGGCGAAGGTGAGGCGGCCGCTGAGCAGCATCGTGATCGTCCCCGCCCCGAACCACAGCGTCGCCAGCCGCGCGCCCGACTCGTAGTGGCGGGCGACCAGCAGGCCGAACATGACGGTGGCGACGATCGCCGCCAGGCCGCCGGCGACGGTGGCGCCCACGGCGGCGCCGAGCGGCGGGAAGAGGAGGCTGTAGCCGAGGGTGTAGTGGCCTCCGTACCAGTAGTTGTTCCAGGCCAGGAATCCGTGCGTCGAGAACAGCTCGACGCGGAACAGCTGGGCGGCGAGGTCGACGCTCGGCGGGCGCAGGGCCATGTACGCCAGCGCCGCGAAGAGGACAGGCGCGAAGACGCCGACCCAGAGCAGGCGGCTGTGAGAGGCGGTGATCAGGCGACCTCCTGCGCTCGCCTCGACAAGGGGCTCGGGGGCGAGGGCAGGGTTTCGCCAGTGGTTGGACGGGGGCACCACTGGAGCCCGAAGGATAGAGGCCCCACCTGCGACGATCCATGGTGTGAGCGCCGAGGTCCTGATCGCCCGCTGCGGAACTGTCTCCTACGCGGAGGGGCTGCGGGTGCAGCGGCGCCTCCAGGAGCAGCGCCAGCAGAGCCTCGTCCCCGACGTCCTGCTGCTGCTCGAGCACCCGCCGGTCTACACCCGCGGGCGGCGCTCCAGGCCCGAGGAGCTGCCGATGGGAGCCGCCTGGTATGAAGCGCAGGGGATCGAGGTGGTGGACACCGACCGCGGCGGCCTCGTCACCTACCACGGCCCCGGCCAGCTGGTCGCCTACCCGATCGTCCACCTCGGCCCCTACGGCGACGACGTGCAGCGCTTCGTGCGGGGGCTGGAGCGGGTGATCGTCGAGTCGCTCGCCGCCCACGGCGTCCGCGCCCGGACCAGGGAGGGACTGACCGGCGTCTGGGTCGAGGAACGGAAGATCGCCTCTATCGGGTTGCACGTGAGCCGCGGGGTGACGACGCACGGGCTGGCGGTCAACGTCAACAACGACCTGCAGCCGTTCGAGTGGGTGGTGCCGTGCGGGATCGAGGGGGTCTCGATGACCTCGCTGGCACGGGAGCTCGGCGCCGAGCAGGACCTCGATGCCTTCGCCGGCACCCTGGTCGCGACCTACGCGGATGTCTTCGATCGGGAGCCGGTTGCGCGCGACTCGGTCGCTGCTTAGGCTCCCCCGTCCATGCGCCGCCTCGTCCGCCTGCTCGCCCTGCTCGCCGTGGCGGGTGCGTGCCTGCCGGTGTCCTCGGCCTCGGCGCTTTCCTATCCCGTCACCAGCACGGCCGACGGCACCGCGGCCGGGACGCTCCGCTGGGCGATCGCCGAAGCGAACAACCGCACCGGCGCCGACTCGATCCCGATCGGGGTCACGGGAACGATCGACCTGAAGAGCGCGCTGCCGGTCATCTTCGACCCCGTCTCGATAACCGGGCCCGGAGCCGGTCTGCTCCAGGTCCGCCGCGACGCCGTCGCCGCGTTCCCCGTCTTCGTCTTCGCCTCGGATGCGAACCCCTCCTCGCTCGCCGGGGTCACCGTCAGCAACGGCCAGGACGGTCTGGGGGCGGGGATCACGAACGTCGAGGGCAGCCTCACCTTGACCGGGGTCGTCGTCAGCGGCAACGAAGCCCGCGCCGACGGGGCCGGCGTCGCGGGCGCCGAAGGCGGTGGCATCTTCAGCATGGGGCCGCTGACCCTGCGCGAATCGGTGGTGGCCGGGAACGTCGCCCGCGCCGGCGACGGCACCTCGGAGACCCTCGCCGCGGGGGGAGGCGTCGTCGTGGAAGGGCCGTTGACCATGGAGCGCAGCACGATCAGCGGCAACGTCGCCGAAGCGACCGGCGGGACCGGCCTGGCCTACGCCCGGGGAGGGGGGCTGGTGACGGGGGCGATGGCGACGATCGAGCTCAGCACGATCAGCGGCAACGTGGCGCGCGCCGCAGAAGGAGGGACCCTGACCCGCGCCCAGGGCGGGGGGCTGGACGCCCAGCAGGCCGACATCACCGGCTCGACCCTCGCCGGCAATGCCGCCCACTCCGACGGGGAAGCCTTCGGGGCGAACCTCAGCTCCTTCTCCGCGACCCTCGCCCGCAACACGCTCGTCGCGTATCCGGAGGGGGACGCCGAGAGCTGCAACGGGCTCGAGCTGGCCTCGGGCGGCTACAACCTCGATGAAGACGGCAGCTGCGGGTTCGGGGAGGGCAGCGATCTCGTCAGCGTGGTCGCCGGGCTCGACCCGGTGCTGCGGGACAACGGCGGCCCCACCCCGACCCACGCGCTCCTTCCCGGCAGCATCGCGATCGACCGGGGGAGATCATTCGGCAGCGGGATCGACCAGCGCGGGCTCCCCCGCCCCAGCGACTTCGCGGCGATCGCCGACAAAGAAGGCGGCGACGGCTCGGACATCGGTGCCTTCGAGCTGCAGGCGCCGCCTCCCTCGCCGGTGCTGGTCAGCGTCTGGCCGGGCGACCGGGTCCCGCCCAACACGCGGATCGTCAGCGGCCCGCCGCGATCCAGCTACAAGCGCGTGGCGAAGTTCCGCTTCGCCTCGACCGAGCCGCAGTCGACCTTCCAGTGCAAGCTCGACAAGCGGCGCTGGCGGCGCTGTCGGAATCCCTTCAAGCGCAAGGTCCGCGCCGGGGCCAAGCACCTCTTCAGGGTGCGGGCGATCGACCGCTTCGGCAACGTCGATCCGACCCCGGCGCGGTTCGGCTGGCGGGTCAAGAAGATCGTCCCCTGAGGTGCGGGCGGCAGGCGCCGAAAGCGGCGCCGAGACTCACGGTGCCGCCGCGCCGCGCCAGCTAACGTAGGCGTCGGTGTCCAGCGCCGAACGCATCCACGTCACCCGCTCCCGCGCCAAGCCCGGCGGCACCGCCGCCGACGCCGAGGGCACCGTCCCCTTCCGCCGCGCCCGCAAGCCGCCGTGGCTGAAGGTGCCGGCGCCGGGCGGGCCGAACTACCGGCGGCTGAAGGAGAAGATCGGCTCCGACAACCTCCACACCGTCTGCGAGGAGGC
>DASUQZ010000107.1:0-2861 GCA_036280335.1 Solirubrobacterales bacterium | reverse complement strand
GGTCCTCCTCGTGGAGGGCGATGTTGCCGCCGCAGAGGTGCTGGTACTGGAGAGCGCGGCGCATCACCCCGGCGTCGGTGATCGGCAGCCCGTCGTCGGAGAAGCCGATCGCTCCGGCTTCGCGCAGTTCGACCATCTCGGTCAGCTCGGCGCCCTGCATGTCTTTGCTGACGGTGGCGAGGAAACCGACCGGGACCGAGGCGCCGGCGCGCGCCTGCTCGCGCAGCGCCGATATGTCGGCGGCGGTCGAGACCGGCGGCTCGGTGTTGGCCATCGCCAGGATCCCGCAGTAGCCGCCCGCGGCGGCGGCGCGGGTGCCCGTCTCGACGTCCTCTTTGTGCTCGTGGCCGGGGGTGCGGAGGTGCACGTGCGGGTCGAAGAAGGCCGGGAAGGCGTGCAGGCCCTCCGCCTCGACCACCTCGGCGCCGTCGGCGTCGGCCTCGCCCGGCGCGGCGAGCGCGGCGATCGTCCCGTCGCGGATCACCACGTCATGGATCGCGTCGATGCCTGCGACCGGGTCGAGCACGGTCGCGCGGCGCAGGACCAGGTGCGCGTCGGGGCCGGAGCGGGCGTCGAGTGCGTCGAGGAGGCTCATGCGGAGGTTCCGATCGGGGTCGGCCGGCTGCCTTCGCCCTCGGCCGCGGGGGTCTGTCCCTCGCCGCCGGCGAGCAGCTCGTAGAGGATCGCCATCCGCACCACCAGGCCGGCGGCGACCTGCTCGGCGATCAGCGACTGCGGCGAGTCGATCGCCGCCCCGGAGAGCTCGACGCCCCGGTTGACGGGGCCGGGGTGCATCAGCAGCTGGCGCGGCTCGAGGCGGCGGGTGTCGATCTGGAAGTTGGCGGCGTACTCGCGCAGCGAAGGGACGAAGCTCTCGCTCATCCGCTCCTTCTGCATCCGCAGCGCGTAGATCACCTCGGCCTCCTCGATCCCCTCGAGGGAGTAGGAGACGTCGCAGCCGAGCTCCTCGATCCCGCGCGGGATCAGGGTCGGCGGTCCGCAGACGGTCACCTCGGCGCCCATCCGCGCGAAGGCGATCAGGTTGGAGCGGGCCACGCGGCTGTGGAGGACGTCGCCGACGATCCAGATCCGGATGCCCTCCAGGGAGCCGAGACGGCGCCGCAGCGTGTAGACGTCGAGCAGCGCCTGGCTGGGGTGCTCGTGCTTGCCGTCGCCGGCGTTGACGACGGAGGCGGTGGTCCAGCCGGCGACCATCTGGGCCGCTCCGGCGTACGGGTGGCGGATCACGATCGCGGCGGGGTCGTAGGCGGAGAGGGTGGCGACCGTGTCCTTCAGCGACTCCCCCTTCTCGACCGAGGAGCCAGCCGCCTTGACCGAGACGAGGTCGGCGGAGAGGCGCTTGGCGGC
This sequence comes from Solirubrobacterales bacterium, assembly GCA_036280335.1. Lineage (GTDB taxonomy): Bacteria > Actinomycetota > Thermoleophilia > Solirubrobacterales > 70-9 > VAYN01. The sequence goes on along the minus strand of DASUQZ010000107.1, from coordinate 1,493 downwards.
GAGGTCGAAGGAGCTCGAGGTGCGGGTGCTCGACTCGTAGAAGAGCGAGACGACGGTGCGGCCGCGCAGGGTCGGCACCTTCTTGATGTCGCGGCGGCCGACCTCGGCGAAGCTCTCGGCGCGGTCGAGGATCGCCTCGATCTCCTCGCGGGAGAGCTGCTCGATCGAGAGCAGGTGCTTCATCAGCTCACCTCCATGGGGCTGGCTTCGGAGATCGTCACGCCGTCTGTGCCGTCGATCTCCTCGAGACGGACGTTGACCCGCTCGTCCCGCGCCGTCGGCAGGTTCTTGCCGACGTAGTCGGGGCGGATCGGCAGCTCGCGATGGCCGCGGTCGCAGAGGACGGCCAGCTGCACCCGTTGCGGGCGGCCGTAGTCGAAGAGGGCCTCGATGGCGGCGCGAACGGTGCGGCCGGTGAAGAGGACGTCGTCGACGAGCACGACGGTGCGCTCGCTGAGGTCGAAGTCGATGTGGGAGGCGTGGACGACGGGCTGCGAGGCGGGCGCCTTGGCGCCGACGTCGTCGCGGTAGAAGGAGATGTCGATGTCGCCGATCGGCAGCTCGGAGCCGGTCAGCTCGCCGAGGAAGACGTGGAGGCGGCGGGCCAGGACGGCTCCCCGCGTGTGGATGCCGACAACCGCCAGACGCTCCGAGTCGGGGTTCTTCTCGGCGATCTCATGGGCGATCCGCCGCAGCGTTCGCCTCAGATCGTCGTGCTCCAGCACGACCTTCTCACTCACTCGATTCGCTTCCTTCCTGGCCTCGCGGGACCTGGTTAAAGGACGGCCTCACAGTAGCACCGGCGCAGGCGGGGACGGGTAGGTCCCCTCCTCGCAAATTGGGGAGGCTCGTCGGGGACCTACCCGTCCCCGCCTCGGTCCGCGGCTCCGTTCGGGATCAGATGGGGATCGCCTCGCTCCGGGAAGGGGAGCTCGATGACGTCGAAGTCTTTGGGCGCGACCGTGGGTTCGAAGACCTCCTTCGCCTCCTCGATCACCTTGCCGACGTGGTAGCGGGAGGAGATGTGGACGAGGGCGAGCAACTTCACGTGGGCCTCGGCGGCGACGGCGGCGGCCTGGCCGACGGTCGAGTGGCCGGTTTCGGCGGCGCGCTGCACCTCCTCCTCGGCGAAGGAGGCATCGTGGATGAGCAGGTCGGCGTCGGCGGCCGCGGAGACGGTCGCGGGGCTGGGCGCGGTGTCGCCGGTGACGACGAGGGTGCGGCCGGAACGGCTCGGACCCATCACCTGGTCCGGGGTCACCGTGCCCGCCTCTCCTTCGACCGACTCACCGCGCTGAAGCGCCGCATAGGCGGGGCCTTCGGGGACGCCGGCGGCAGCCGCCGCGTCGGGGTCGAAGCGGCCGGGCCGCGCCTCCTCGACCAGGGCGTAGCCGTTGGCGCGGGCGCTGTGGGCAGCTTCGAACGGCCGCACCTCGTAGTCGTCGTGGGGCACGGCGTCCCCCGGCCCCAGCTCGATCAGGTCGAGCGTGAAT
>DASUQZ010000106.1:0-2833 GCA_036280335.1 Solirubrobacterales bacterium | reverse complement strand
CGTGATCCGCAACCCGGAGACGACGGCGCGCAAGCTGGTCGAGGGTCTGGAGGGCGTCGGCGAGATCGTCAGCGCCTTCGCCGACCCCGCTCCCGACGTCCCCCTGAACGAAGAGATCGGCCCGCACCGCCGCTACCTCTGGGCCCGCTCGGAGCTGGCAACTTTCAAACTGATCAAGGACACCTTCGGCGGCACCGTCAACGACGTCGTCCTCACCGTCATCACCGGGGCACTGCGCCGCTGGCTGCACTCTCGCGGCGTCCGCACCGAGGGGCTGGAGCTGCGGGCGCTGGTGCCGGTCTCGATCCGCAGCGAGGACGAGCGCGGCAACCTCGGCAACCGGATCGCGCTGATGCGCGGCCCGCTGCCGGTCTACATCGAGGACCCGGTGCGGCGACTGCGCACGATCAGCGACGCGATGGCGGGGCTGAAGCGCTCCAAACAGGCGCTGGGGGCGGAAGTGATCTCCCGCTTCAACGACTTCGCGCCGCCGACGCTGCTCGCCCAGGCCTCGCGGATCAACTTCTCCACCCGCCTCTTCAACCTGATCGTCACCAACGTGCCGGGGCCGCAGATGCCGCTCTACGTACTCGGGCGCGAACTCGAGGACGTCTTCCCGGTCGCCTTCCTGCCGCAGAACCACTGCCTGGCGGTGGCGATCATGAGCTACAACGGCAAGGTCGGGTTCGGTCTGCTCGCCGACTACGACTGCATGGGGGACGTCGAGGTCGTCAGCAACGGGCTGAGCGAATCGCTGGCCGAGCTCGAGGCGGCGGCGAAGAGCAAGTCCGCCAAGGCCGCTTAGGCGCTTTTCCGCGGGGTAGCGAGGAGCGAGATGCCGTTTCTGATCATCCTCTTCATCGTCGTCCCGATCCTGGAGCTCTACGTGATCATCCAGGTCGGGCAGCTGATCGGGGTGCTGCCGACGCTGATCCTGCTGCTCGCCGACGCGCTGCTCGGATCGTGGCTGCTCAAACACGAGGGCCGCGGCGCCTGGCGGCGGTTCAACGAAGCGCTGGCGGCGCGGCGGTTCCCGGGCAAGGAGGTCGCCGACGGGGTGCTGATCGTGATCGGCGGCACCCTGCTGCTGACCCCCGGCTTCCTCACCGACATCTTCGGCCTGTTCCTGCTGCTGCCGCCGACCCGGGCGGTCGCGCGGCGGGTGCTGAAGCGGCTCACGATCGGCCGCTTCGCGGTCGTCGGCGTGGGCGTGGGCGGCGACCGTGGGGCCGGCCCCTTCGGGCCGGCGGGCGGAGGCGGGCCGGGCGGGCCGGGCTCCCGCCCCGGCCGCGACTACGACTTCGACGCGACCGCCGAAGAGGTGCCGCAGGGCGAGGACCCGCGGCTTCCGCGCAGCGACCGGGGCTGAGCTTGCCAGAGGAGGAGCGGCAGACGCGGCGGCTCCTGATGCGAAGGCCGACCCTCGCCGACCGGGCTTCCTACCACTCGCACTTCACCCGTCCCGAGGTGGAGAAGTGGCTGCGCCCTCCTCCCCTGCCCCCCTTCACCGCCCAGGTGCTCGACGAGCTGGTCGAGGGCGACTGCTTCCACTGGTCCGACCACGGCTTCGGCCCCTGGGTCCTGATCGACAAGCAGAGCGGCGGGTTCGTCGGGCGAGGCGGCCTTGCCTGGACCTCGGTCGAGGGAACCGCCGAGGTCGAGCTCCCCTGGAGCATCGAACCCGGCCTGCAGGGCAGGGGGCTGGCCACCGAGGCCGCGATGGCCGCCGTCGAGTGGGCGCGGGAGCTGCGCTTCGAGGAGGTGGTCGCGCTCGTCCTCCCCGCCAACCTCGCCTCGCGGCGGGTGGCCGAGAAGGTCGGCTTCGCGGAGGACGGCGAGGTCGTCCACGCCGGCCTGCCGCACCTGCTCTTCCGGCTCAGGCCGATGGGCTGAGCACCACCTCCTTCGCTCGTCCGGCCACCTAAAGGAGGCCCGGCGACTGGTCGATGTGTCCAATGTCGATGACTCTTTCGTCGCTTGAGCAAAGCTCCGACCCAGTTTCCGCCGAGGACGCCCTGTCGTCGCTTCTCGGCGCGGTGCAGGAGCTGTCGCTTGCCCGCTCCGTGGAAGACGTGCAGCGGGTCGTGCGGGTGGCGGCCCGGGAGCTGGCCGGGGCGGACGGAGCGACCTTCGTGCTGCGCGACGGCGACCGCTGCTTCTATGCCGATGAGTACGCGATCGCCCCTCTCTGGAAGGGGCAGAAATTTCCCCTGGAGGCGTGCATCAGCGGCTGGGCGATGCTGAACCGCCGGTCCGTCGCAATCGAGGACATCTACGCCGACGAGCGGATCCCGCACGACGCCTACCGCCCCACCTTCGTGAAGAGCCTGGTGATGGTCCCGATCCGGCGGGTGGACCCGCTGGGGGCGATCGGCCTCTATTGGGCCTCCCGCCACCAGGCGACCGAGAAAGAGATCGGCCTGGCCCAGGCGCTGGCCGACAGCACCGCGGTGGCGATGGAGCACGTCAAGGTGCTGGGCGAGCTGAAGGAGGCGGCGGCGCTCGCCGAGACCGACCCGCTGACCGGACTGCCCAACCGCCGCGCCTGGGACGAGGTGCTGGCAAGCGCGCTCGGCTCCGGCATCCGCCGGCTCTGCGTGGCCGTGATCGACATCGACCACTTCAAGGAGTGCAACGACTCCGAAGGCCACCAGGCGGGCGACAAGCTGCTGCAGGACGCCGCCTCAGCCTGGCGGCAGGCGCTCCGCTCGGGCGACATCGTCGCCCGCTGCGGCGGCGACGAGTTCGCGGTGCTGATGCCCGAGTGCGACGCGGCGAAAGCCCAGCGAATCTGCGAGCGGCTCTGCGAGGCCCTCCCCGAGGGCCGGACCGT
>DASUQZ010000105.1:0-3474 GCA_036280335.1 Solirubrobacterales bacterium | reverse complement strand
CCTCAACGTCGCCACCCTCAGCTTCGCCGCCACGCAGGGCAAGATCGAGGAGCAGATCACCACCCTGGAAGAGGAGAACTCGATGCTCGGCGGCCGCGAGGCCAAGCACTTCAGCACCGCCCGCATCCGCAGTGAGGCCGGCGCGATGGGCCTGACGATGCCGAACACCGAAGAACCGCGGGTGATCGAGTACACGCCCGACGACCTCGCCACCGCAGCCGGCCGCCTCGCGGCCGCGGGAGGCTAGAGCCCGCCGATGCGCTTGATCGAGCGCCGGATCGGGCTCCTCTTCGGCGCTTTCCTCCTCTGCTTCCTCCTCATCGTCGGCCGGGCCCTCTGGCTGCAGGGCGTGCAGGGGTCCAGCCTCGCCTCCGAAGCGGCCTACCAGCAGACCGAGGTGGTCACCGTCCCCGGCCTGCGCGGCGACCTGCTCGACCGCCGCGGCAACAAGCTCGCCGCCTCCGAAGACGCGGCGACGATCTACGCGACGCCCTACCAGGTCGAGAACCCGCCCCAGGCGGCGGCGCGGCTGGCGCCGATCCTCGACCAGCCGAAGGGCGAGGTGCTGGAAGCGCTCACCGCCGACTCCGGCTTCTCCTACCTGGCGCAGCGGGTCGACCTGCCCACTGCCGCCAAGGTCGAGGCGCTCGAGCTGGAAGGGATCGGGCAGCTGCCCGACAGCCGCCGCAACTACCCGCAGGGGGAGATGGCCGGCCAGGTGATCGGCGCCGTCGGCTCTGAAAACCAGGGCCTGATGGGGCTCGAGGCCGGCGAGGAAGAAGTGCTCGGCGGCGACGACGGCGAGCGGCGGATCGTCAACGACGCGCTCGGGGAGCCGATCCGGCTGGAGACGGTCGACGAGGCCGAGGACGGCGAAGACATCCAGCTGACCCTCGATCCGGTGATCCAGCGGGAAACCGAACGGATCCTCAGCGGAGTCGGCGAAACGTACTCGCCGAAGGGGGCGACGGCGATCGTCATGGACCCGCGCAGCTCCGAGGTGCTGGCGATGGCGAACTGGCCGCCGGTCGACCCGGGCGATCTCTCCGAGGCGAGCAACGACGACCTGCTCAACCGGGCGACCGGATTCACCTACGAGCCGGGCTCGACCTTCAAGGCCTTCACGGTCGCCGCGGCGCTGGAGGAAAAGCTCGTCACCCCGACGAGCGAATTCACGCTGGCGCCGACGATCCAGGTGGCCGACCGGACGATCGAGGAGTCCCATCCCCGCGGGACCGAAAACATGACGGTCTCGCAGATCCTCGCCCACTCCTCGAACGTCGGCTCGGTGACGATCGGGCTCAGCGTCGGGGCCGAGAAATTCGACAGGTGGATCCGCCGCTTCGGCTTCGGCAAGCCGACCGGAGTCCGCTTCCCCGGCGAGGAGCAGGGGCTCCTCCTCGACCTCGACGAATACTCCGGCTCTACGATGGGCAACCTGCCGCTCGGCCAGGGCCTCTCCGTCACCCCGATCCAGATGGTCGCCGGCTACGCCGCGATCGCCAACGACGGCGTGCTCGAGCAGCCGCAGCTGGTCAAGCGGATCGGCGAGGAGCCGGTCCCCCAGCCGAAGGGCAAGCGGGTGATCTCACCGCAGGTCGCGGCCCAGGTACGGGAAATGCTCGAGGGCGTGCTCGGTCCCGGCGGCACGGCCTCCGAGGTCAGCGTCCCCGGCTACAGCCTGGCGGGCAAGACGGGAACCGCCGAGGTCGCCGAAAACGGCGAATACTCGGATACGAAATACGTCGCCTCCTTCATCGGCTTCGCTCCCGCTGACAACCCGCAGCTGCTGGCGGCGGTGATCGTCGACCAGCCCCAGGGCGAAATCTACGGCGGCTCGGTGGCGGCGCCGGCCTTCGGGCAGATTGCCGAATTCGCGCTGCCCTACCTGGGCGTGCCGCAGGAATAGCCCACCGACCCCGGACCTAGAATCGCGGTGATGAGACTGGACGAGCTCCTCGCGGGCCACGAGGGGGCACGGGTCCTCGGCGACGCCGCCGTCGAGATTCGCGACCTCGCCTACGACAGCCGCAAGGTCGAGCCGGGGACGCTGTTCTTCTGCGTGCGCGGCGAGAGGGCCGACGGGCACGAGTTCGGGCCGCGGGCGGTCGAGGAGGGCGCGGCGGCGCTCGTGGTCGAGCGCGAGCTGACCGACCTGGCGGTGCCGCAGGTCGTCGTCTCCGATTCGCGGGCGGCGATGGCGCCGCTGGCGGCGCGGTTCTGGGGCGACCCGACGTCCGAGCTGCAGATGGTGGGGGTGACCGGGACCAACGGGAAGACGACCACCGCCTTCCTCGTCCACGAGATCCTCAGGTCGGCGAACGTGCGCTGCGGCCTGCTGGGGACGGTCAAGCAGATCGTCGGCGGGGTGGAGAGGGAAGTGGTGCGGACGACGCCGGAGGCGATCGAGTTGCAGTCGGCCTTCCGGCAGATGCTCGAGGGCGGCGACGAAGCCTGCGCGATGGAGGTCTCCTCGCACGCGATGACGCTGCACCGGGCCGACGCGATCCACTTCGACGTGGCGGTCTTCACCAACCTCACCCAGGACCACCTCGACTTCCACACCGACATGGAGGACTACTTCCTCGCCAAGCGCAAGCTCTTCGAGGCGGGCCCGAAGACCGCGATCGTCAACGTCGACGATCCCTACGGCCGCCGCCTCGCCTCCGAGTTCGAGTGCGTGACCTTCTCCGCCGAGGGCGCCGAGGCCGACTACAGCGCCGCTGACGTCGAGTTCGACGCCTCCGGCGCCAGCTTCAGGGTCGGAGAGCTGCGGCTGCGGACGGGGCTGCCGGGGCACTTCAACGTCGCCAACGCGCTGGGCGCCTTCGCCGCCGCCGAGGCGCTGGGCGTGGGGGAGGAGATCGCCGCCGCCGGGCTGGCGAAGGCGGCGCGGGTGCCGGGCCGGTTCGAGCCGGTCGACGAGGGACAGGGCTTCTCGGTCCTCGTCGACTACGCCCACACGCCCGACTCGCTCGAGAACGTGCTGCGGGCGGCGCGCCGGCTCACCGAGGGGAGGCTGATCGCCGTCTTCGGCGCCGGCGGCGACCGCGACCGCGACAAGCGCCCGAAGATGGGGAGGGCCGGGGCGGAGCTCTCCGACCTGGTCGTCGTCACCTCCGACAACCCGCGCTCGGAGGATCCGGAGCAGATCGTCGCCGAAGTCGCCGGCGGGGCGTCCGGCGCCGCAGGCGCCGGGGGGCTGGTGGTGGTGGTGGACCGCCGCGAGGCGATCGAGCGGGCGGTGTCGGTGGCGGGCCCCGGCGACGTCGTCGTCATCGCCGGCAAGGGCCACGAGCAGGGCCAGGAGTTCGCCGACGGCGTCAAGCTCCCGTTCGACGACGTCACCGTCGCCCGCGAAGCCCTCAAGCGGGGGTCAGACCTACCAACCGCTCATTTCGGGCATCGTGGATGAGCGAATGGTAGGTCTGACCCCGTCTTGGATCGCTGACGCCGCCGGGGCGCGGCTCGTGA
>DASUQZ010000104.1:0-6119 GCA_036280335.1 Solirubrobacterales bacterium | reverse complement strand
GGAGGGTTCTTTGGTCGAGTCCAAATATTCTTCCCAGGCCTCTGCGGCGAGCCGGAACTGCGCCACCGCCTCGGGGGTGATCGTCCGCACCTGGGCGCCGGGGTCGCCTTCGTAGAGGCTGTTCCCGGCATTGATCCGGGCGCGCGTCAAGCTCAGCAGCAGCTGCTCGTTTTCGGGGTCTTTGACCAGCCGCTGTTCGAGCCGCTCGGCGTCGTCTTCGAATTCCTCGGCGATGTCGACCGAGCCGTTGCTGCTGAAGAGTTCGGCGATGTTGAAGCCGCCGATGACGAGGAAGAGGCTCAGCCCCATCAGCACCGCCAGGGTCGCGTAGACGACTTTGACGACGTTCCTGCGCTTCCCGCTGCGCAGGTCGAAGAGCATCTTGTGTTCGTCGTCGCCTTTCGCCATCTCTCCCTCTCGCTACTCCTGGGGCGAGGGCTGAGCAAGTCCCCCGCTCTCTCCTGGACGGCCAATCACCCGCGCCAGCAAGATACTCAACTCGTACAGAACAAGCAGCGGAACCATCTCGATGAGCATCGTGATCGGGTCGACGCCGGGCAGCATCGCGGCCACGATCGCGATCACCAGGTAGGCGTAGCGGCGGTGTTCGCGCAGCTGCTCGACCCGGACGATTCCCAGCCGCGTCAGCGCGATGATCGCCAGCGGCAGCTGGAAGAGCAGGCCGGCGGCGAGCTCGGTCATCGCGAAGAAACCGTAGTACTCACGGGCGCGCAGCTGGGTGTTGAACTGGTCGTCGTTGAAGTCGAGGAGGAAGTTGACGGCGGCGGGCATGACGACGAAGTAGGCGAAGGCGATGCCGGCCAGGAAGAGGACCGGGAAGAGCAGCAGGACCGGCAGGATCACCCGGCGCTCGGCGGCGCTGAAGGCGGGGAGGACGAAGGCGTAGAGCTGCCAGAGGACGATCGGCAGCGAAAGGATGAGCGCCCCGTAGGCGGAGACGGTGAGGGTCGTCGTGAAGGGCTCGGTCACCCCGAGGGTGATCAGCTGGTCGTCGTCGTCGGGGAGCGGGCCGGCGGCGATGTCGAGGAGGAGGTTGTTCTGCCAGAAGCAGAGGCCGAGGGCGACGACGAAGACGACGATGCAGACGATCAGCCGCGCCCGCAGCTCGTCGAGGTGCTCGACCAGGGTGAGGCGATCCTCGTGGGATACCGCCTTGACGCGGCGGGGCACTTCTCGGCCTCAGCTGGATTTGTTGCGGAGGATCTCCGCGTCGGCGGGATCGCCGTGGACCTTGGCCGACTCGGACTCGAGCTGCGGCTTGTCGTCCTCGTCGCGGTCGTTGTCGTGGTCGCCGCTGATCGAGCCTTTGAACTCGCGGATGCCGCGGCCGAGACTGCGGCCCAGCTCCGGCAGCCGTTTGGGGCCGAAGACCAGCAGGGCGATGATGAGGACGATGGCGATCTCGGGAAGTCCGATGTTTCCTGGCATTCAGTCAATGGTAACGGGGTGGGTCAGCGCCCGGATCACCCCGGGACGTCTTCACGGCCGCGCCCGCCGCGCTTTTGGTTCGTGTTTTCGATCCTTGGGTGCGGGGTTTACGAAGGGCAGATGAGGCGGACTACGGATTTCGGAAAGCTCCCCAGGCTGGATATTCGGGGCATGGAAGAGCCCGGCACCAACAGCGCGACCGAACCCTCGCTGCACGTCTGCCCGGCGTGCGGCTCCCGCCTGGTTCAGCCGACCTGCTGGAAACAGGAGGGCGGGGATCGCACCCGCTGGCGCATCTGGCGGCGCTGCCCGGAGTGCGAGTGGTGCGGCGAGGGCGTCCACGACGAGACGGCTATCGACGCCTACGACGAGCAGCTCGACCACGGCGCGGAGGAGCTGGCCGAGGAGCTGCGCTTGCTCCAGCACGCGAACATGCGCGAGCTCGCCGACGTCTTCATCGCGGCCTTGCGGCGCGACCTGATCGGCGCCGACGACTTCGCCCGCTAGACAGACGGGCGGCCGGATCAGCTGTAGCGCTGGACGACGCCGTCGGCGACGAGCGCCAGCAGCTGCCGCTGTTCGGGCTCGAAGTCGGCCCGCTCCAGGGAGCGCTTCGCCTCGTCGACCATCTCCAGGGCGCGGGCGCGCACCCGGTCGAGGGCGCCGGTGGCGGCGATGCGGTCGCAGAGCTGCTCCGCCGAGGCGGCGTCGAGGGCACGCAGGTCGACCTCGCGGATGTCCGGGTCGGTCGCGGCGGCCTCGATCAGCGGCAGGGTGACGGTGCCGTCGAGGAGGTCGGTGCCGCGGGCCTTGCCGGTGCGCTCGGGCGGGCCGCTGACGTCGAGGACGTCGTCGAGCAGCTGGAAGGCGAGGCCGATGCCGGCGCCGAAGCCGCGCAACGCCTCGGTGTCGCGGCCGAGCAGGCAGGCGCACTCGAAGAGCCGGGCGGTCTTCAGCCGGCAGCGGGCGAGGTAGCGCTCCTCGCCGACCGAGAGGTCGAAGGCGTCCCGGCGCTGGGCGAGCTCGCCGCGGGCGAGGGCGACCGAGGCGTCGGAGAGGAGGGCGACCGAACGGGCGTCCCCGGCCTCGGCGAGCAGCGCGAAGGCGCGCGAGAAGAGCAGGTCGCCGGTGGCGACCGCGCGATCGCGGCCGGAGGTGGCGGCGACGGTCGGCAGGCCGCGGCGCAGAGGGGCGTCGTCCAGCACGTCGTCGTGGACGAGCGTCGCCATGTGGACGAGCTCGATCGCGGCGGCGGCGCGGACCGCCTCGGCGCCCGCGTCGGGTCCCGCGCAGAGCAGGACGAGCATCGGCCGCAGGCGCTTGCCGCCCGCCTCGAGGGTGGCGCCCGCGTCCGCGCCGAGCCGCTCGCCCTGGCCGGCGATCGCCTCCCGCAGCAGCTGCTCCACCTCGCCGAGGCGCGCGGGCAGCCAGCGGCTCGAGGCGTCGAGCACTTCCGTCACCGGCGGCGGGACGGAGGAGGGGCGGGTCATCGGGCGGGGGTCGGCGTCACCCGCGGACGCCGCTGTGGATCGCGATGATCCCGCCGGCGAGAACCGTGTAGCGGATCCGTTTGAAGCCGGCGTCGTCCATCTTCTCGGCGAGGCCGCGGGGGCTGGGGAAGCTGCGCACCGACTCCGGCAGGTAGGAGTAGGCCTCCGGGTTGCTGGAGAAGGCGCCGAGCAGCGGCACGATGCGGTCGAACCAGAGCGAGTAGAAGAGCGAGAGCGGCGGCCGGGTGGGCTGGGTGATCTCGAGGATCACTGCGCGCCCACCGGGCTTCAGCACCCGGGCCATCTCGCGCAGGCCGCGGTCGAGGTCGGCGAGGTTGCGGACGCCGAAGCCGACGGTGACCGCGTCGAAGCGCTCGCCGTCGTAGGGGAGCTGCAGCGCGTCGGCCCACTCGAAGCGGACGCCGTCGGCGCCGCGCTCGGCGGCCTTCTCCCGTGCCAGGTCCAGCATCGGCTCCGAGAAGTCGCAGCCGACGACGTGCCCCCCGGGGCTCACCCGCCCGGCCAGCTCGAGCGCCAGGTCGCCGGTGCCGCAGCAGACATCAAGGGCCGCGTCGCCGGGACCAAGGCCGGCCCGCTCCGCGGCGCGCTCGCGCCAGCGGTGGTGGAGGCCGGCGGTCATCAGCGAGTTGAGCGCGTCGTAGCGGCCGGCGACGCGGTCGAACATGCGGTTGACCTGGCCGGCGAAGTCCGGCGATTGGCGGTTGTCGTTGATCGTGTCCATGGGATTCAGGGCGGCGCCCCGTCCCGGCCGCCTATCTAGTCGAGCGAGGAGAGGAAGTCGGCCAGCGCGTCGAGTTTCTCCGGCGGCAGGTCACGGTAGGAGGGCATGATGCCCGGCCCGATTTCCACCGAGCGGATGATCGCAGCCCGCGGAACCCGCGAAGCGATGTGGGTCAGCTCCGGACCGGGGCCGTGGTTGCCGTTCTCGCCGAGCTGGTGGCAGGCAAGGCAGCCGGCTCCGGCGGTTATCTCTTTGCCGGCTTCGTATTTGGAGGAGACCTCCATCTCGACCTCGGTCGGCGAGCCGCCGATGGCGCCGAGGTAGGTCAGGTAGCCCATCGCGATGATCGTGAGGATGCCGGCCGTGGTGGCGATCGGGCGGCGCTCCGGGCGGCGCTCCGGTCCCCGGTCGTAGAACGGCAGCAGCAGCAGCAGGACCATGCAGATGGTCGGGATGCCGATCGTCGCGATCGGGACCAGCTCCGGCGGTTTGATCACGCGCAGGAGCTCGAAGAGGAAGAAGAAGTACCACTCGGGACGCGGCACGTAGGTGGTCGACGTCGGGTCGGCCTTCGGGCCCTGCTCGGCGCCGAGGATGACCGACATCGCGATGATCACGGCGACGACGATCACCGCCATCACCGAGTCCTTCATCACCGCGTAGGGGAAGAACGGCTTCCCCTTCTTCTTCAGGAGCTCGTATTCCTCAAGGTATTTCTGCTTGTCCTGCGGTTTCATCCGCCGCTCCCGTTGACGCGGCCGCTCCCGTTGACGCGGCCGTTTCCGTTGGCGCCGCCGTCCAGCTGCTCGCGCGGAGAGGCGACTTTCGGCCGTTCGGCCTTGACCCACGGCGGCGCGGTGGTGCCGAGCTTGACGACCAGGTACATGTGGGCGCCGATCAGGGCGATGATCGCCCCGGGCACCAGCAGCATGTGGATCGCGTAGAAGCGCGCCAGGGTCGTCGCCCCGAGCTCGGGGCCGGCGCGCAGGAAGTCGCTCAGGTACGGGCCCATCACCGGGCCGGTTCCGTTGATGTTGATGCCGACGATCGAGGCCCAGAAGGAGCGCTGGTCGAACGGCAGCAGGTAGCCGGTGAAGGCCATCGTCATCGTCAGGATCAGCAGCACGACGCCGATCACCCAGTTGAGCTCGCGCGGGTACTTGTAGGCGCCGAAGAAGAAGGTGCGGCCCATGTGCAGGAAGATCAGGATCACCATCACCGAGGCGCCCCATTTGTGCATCCCGTGCACGAGCTGGCCGAGCGGCACCTCGTTGTTGATGTGGGAGATCGAGTTGTAGGCCTGGGTCGCCGAGGGCACGTAGAACATCGCCAGGAAGACGCCGGTGACGGCCTGGACGATGAAGGCGAAGAGGGTGGCGGAGCCGAGCGTGTAGAACCAGTTGGTCCCCTTCGGCACCTTGCGATAGAGCATCCCGGTGAGGAAGCCGCTGGCGGCGAGGCGCTGGTCGACCCAGCCGAGCGCGTCGATCGGGGCCTCTTTGGCCTGCTCGAGCATCTTGTCGCCGGGGGTGCGGCGCTCGGGCGGCGCGGTCTTGAGGTCGGTCGGGGCCTGGCCCTTCGGGGTGCCGCCGGCGCCGGGCTTGCCCGGTTTGCGCAGCGGCGGCGGGACGACGGAGTCCGGGATCCTGGGTTTCGGGAAGCTCGGCATCAGGGCGCAGGGAAGGTAGAGGGACGCGGCGGGTAGAGGTACTCCCATATCCCGCCGGTGAACTCCCCGGGGTCGCGGGCGCGGACCGCCTCGAGCTGCGAGGTGACGCTGTAGCGAGGGCCGATTTCGACCTGGCCGCGGCGGACGCGGGTCTGGAAGCGGTCGAGCGGGCGGACCGGCGGGCCGCCGAGGACTTTGCCGACGAAGTCGTAGACGCCGCCGTGGCAGGGGCAGATGAAGTTGCCCGCGGCCTCGACGAAGCGGACCGGGCAGCCCAGGTGGGCGCAGCGGTTGGAGACGGCGATGATGTCGTCCTCTTTCTCGCCGAGATCGGTGGAGCCCTTGCGGACGTAGGCGAGGGTCTTGCCGGCGTCGCCGATCCCCTCGGTCTCGGTGAAGACGACCTGGCGGTAGGTCTCCCGGGTGAAGTCGTCGACCGGGCCGACCACCTCCCACCGTTCCTTGCCGCGGTGGAAGATCGGGGCGACCGCGAAGCCGACGGCGGGAAGGACGATGCCGGCGCCGGCGAGCCCGCCGAGCCCCTGAGCGGCCACGGTGAAGACGCGGCGGCGCGTCATCGACTCCCCCTCGAAATAGCCGGGAGGGTCGGGCTTCACCCGCTCCTTGATGGGCGCCTCCTCGGCCCCGTTTACCTTGTTCGCGTCGTCAGCCACAGTCGGTTCGCGGTAGGACGACGCAGTCTATTGCTTAAGGGGTGTGACCTGCGTCACAGATATCCCTTTTCCGTAGAACCGCTTCGGAAGGTCCT
>DASUQZ010000103.1:0-5367 GCA_036280335.1 Solirubrobacterales bacterium | reverse complement strand
CGCGGTCGCGATCGCCGCCACCAGCATCAGCAGCGAGCCGATCAGGGTGTAGACGATCATCTTCAACGTTGCGGCTGAGGCAGTCAGACCGCCTTCCGTGGTGCGGTCGTGGCCCCAGGCGCCGAAGAGGAAGTAGAACGGCACCAGCATCAGGTCGAAGAAGAGGACGAAGAGCAGCAGGTCCTGGGCGAGGAAGGCGCCCAGCGTCGCGGTCTCGGCGACCAGCATCAGGAAGTAGAAGCTCTTCGGGTTCTCCTGCTCGCGGAAGGCAGCGAAGGCGACGCCGCCGACCCAGAGCACCGCGGTGAGCAGGACGAGGAAGAGGTTGAGCCCGTCGACGCCGAGGCTGTAGTCGACCCCGAGGCCGGAGATCCAGGGCTCGGAGACGGCGTGCTGCAGGCCCGAGCTGCCGGAGTCGAAGTCGACGGCGACCGCGGTCGCGACGCCGAGGGTGACGAGCGTCCCCAGCACCGCCCACGGAGCCACCGCCCGCCGCGGCAGGAGGAGGCCGGCGAGGCCGAAGGCGAGGGGTGCCCAGAGGAGGACGTTGATCATGAGCTGGCGAGGAGGAAGTAGAGGGCGAGCCCGGCGAAGCCGGCGATCAGGAGCAGCGCGTAGCTGCGGACGAAGCCGTTCTGGACGGCGCGGACGACGCCGCCGGCGCCGCGGACGGTCTCGGCGGTGCCGCTGACCAGGCCGTCGACGACGAAGCGCTCGAAGACCCGGTCGGCGAAGCGGCCCACGGCGAGCGCCGGGCGGACGACGAGGAGGTCGATCAGCTCGTCGAAGTACCACTTGTTGGCGAACAGGGTGTGCAGCGGGCGCAGGCGCGCTTCCAGCTGCCGCGGCCGCTCCGGCCCCGCGACGTAGAAGAACCAGGCGATCCCGATCCCGAGCAGCGAGATGACGGCGCCGATCGCGAGGCCGCGCCATTCGTCGCCTGCCGAGGGATGGATGTGGGCAAGGTGGGAGCTCTCGAAGACCGGCTCGAGGAAGTCGCTGATCACGTGGACGACGCCGGGGATCTGGACCAGGCCGCCGACGATCGCCAGCACCGCGAGGACCGCCATCGCCGCCCGCATCGGCCAGTTCTGCTCGGCGATGTGGTGCTCGGGGCCGGGGAAGCCGACGTCGGTGTCCTCGGGCTCGCCGGTGGCGGGGTTCTTCGGCGCCTCGTGGGCGACGTGGCCGGTCTCGATCAGCTCCTGCGCCTCCGCGCACGGCCGGCCCGGCAGGATCCGGAAGATCAGCCGGAAGGTGTAGACGGCGGTGAGCAGCGCCCCGGCGTAGCCGAGCACCGCGAAGACCACGTACATGCCGCCGCGCGCCTCGGCGAAGGCGAGGATCTCGTCCTTGGAGAAGAAGCCCGAGGTGCCGGGGAAGGCGGCAAGCGCCAGCCCGCCCGCCAGCATCGCAATCGAGGTGAAGCGCATCGCCCTGCCGAAGCCGCTCATCCGGTCGATGTTCTGGTCGTTGGCCATCGCGGCGATGATCGAGCCGGCCGCCATGAACAGCAGCGCCTTGAAGAAGGCGTGCGTCATCAGGTGGAACATCCCGGCGCTGTAGGCGCCGATCGCGACCCCCATCACCATGTAGCCGATCTGGCTCATCGTCGAGTAGGCGATCGCCCGCTTCAGGTCGGTCATCACCAGCGCCATCGTCCCCGCCACCAGCAGCGTCGCCAGGCCGACGAAGGCGGCGACGTCGGCGGCGGTCGGCGCCAGTTCGAAGAGGACGTGGGTGCGGGCGATCAGGTAGACGCCGGCGGTGACCATCGTCGCCGCGTGGATCAGCGAGGAGACCGGGGTCGGGCCCTCCATCGCGTCCGGCAGCCAGGTGTGGAGCGGCAGCTGCGCCGACTTGGCGAAGGCGCCGACGAGGAGCAGCAGGCAGATCGCGACGATCGTCCACTCGTTGGTGCTGAAGGCGTCCGGCGCCCGCTCGAAGACGGCGCCGTAGTCGAAGCTGCCGAGCTCGCGGAAGATCAGGAAGGCGGCGAGCACGAGCCCGATGTCGCCGACGACGTTGATCACGAAGGCCTTCATCCCCGCCCGGGTCGCGGTCTCGCGCCGGTACCAGAAGCTGATCAGCGCGTAGGAGGCGAAGCCGACGAAGGCCCAGCCGACGATCAGCAGCACGAAGTTGCCGGCGAGGACCAGCAGCAGCATCGAGAAGACGAAGAAGTTGAGGTAGCTGAAGAAGCGGTGGTAGCCCTCGTCGGACTGCATGTAGCCGTAGGAGTAGAGGTGGATCAGGGTCGAGACGCCGGTGACGACGAGGACCATGAAGACCGAGAGCGGGTCGACGAAGATGCCGAGCTTGATGTCGAGCCCGGCGGCGCTGGCGTAGTCCCAGAGCGAGGAGGCGTGGTGGCGCGCCTCCGGCTCGTCGCCGAGCAGGCTGAGCAGGGCGCCGATCCCGCAGGCGAAGGCGAGGGCGATCGAGAGCGTCCCGATCGCGCCCGCCGCCTTCTGCGGCAGCACCCGGTAGCCGAGCCCGATCGCGATCGAGCCGAGCAGCGGGAAGAGCAGGACCAGCCAGGCCCAGGCGGTCGCGCTCACCCGCGCAGCTCCCTCAGGTCGTCGACGTTGAGCGGCAGGCGGCGGCGGAAGATGGCGACGATCAGGCCGAGGCCGACGACCACCTCGCAGGCGGCGACGACCATCACGATCACCGCGAAGATCTGCCCCTCGGCGTTGCCGACCATGCGGCTGAAGGCGACCAGGGCCAGGTTGCCGGCGTTCAGCATCAGCTCCAGGCAGAGCAGGATCACCATCGGGCTGCGCCGGATCAGGATGCCGACGGCTCCGGTCGAGAACAGGAGCGCGGACAGAACCAGGAACCACTCGATGGTCATGCCTGGGCCTCCCGGCGGCGCGCCGCGAGAACGACCGCGCCTACGGCTGCCAGCAAGAGCAGGATCGAGCTGGCCTCGAAGGGCAGCAGGAACTTTTCGAGGAGGAGGCGGCCGATCGCGGCGGGGTCGCCGAAGCCGGCTTTGACGTCGGGGCCGTCGGTGCTGAGCGCCAGCAGCGAGGAGCCGAGGATCGCGATCGAGAGCTCGACGAAGAGGGCGAGGCCCAGCAGCGGCGCCAGGAAGCGCTGGCCGGGGATCGGCTCCCAGGCCGACTCGCCGCCCCCGCCGACATAGGCGACGACGAAGACGTAGAGGACCATCACCGCGCCGGCGTAGACGACCACCTGCGCCGCGGCGACGAAGGCCGAGGTCAGCAGCAGGAAGAGGACCGCCAGCGAGAAGAGGTGGACGATCAGCCCCAGCACCGAGTAGAAGGGGTTGCGCATCGCGATCACGGTGACGGCGCCGCCGAGGGCGCCGATCGCGGCAGCGAAGAAGAGCGCCTCTTCCACTATTCGCCCTCGCTTTTCAGCGGCGTCCGTTCGATCGGCTCGGCGAGCAGCATCTCCTTGGTGAAGATCAGGTCGCGGCGGTCGTAGTCGGCCATCTCGTAGTCGTGGCCCATCGTGATCGCGTCGAACGGGCAGGCGATCTCGCAGTAGCCGCAGAAGATGCAGCGCGCCAGGTTGATCTCGTAGACGGCGGCGTAGCGCTCGCCGGCGGAGACCCGCTCGCCGGGCACGTTCTCGGCGGCGACGACGCGGATGCAGTCGGCCGGGCAGGCGGCGGCGCAGAGCGAGCAGCCGACGCATTTCTCCAGGCCGGTGTCCTCGAAGCGGTGCAGCTTGTGGCGGCCGCGGAAGCGCGGGTAGACCGGCGTCTTCTCCTCGGGGTACTCGATCGTCATCGGCCCCTCGACCAGCCGC
This sequence comes from Solirubrobacterales bacterium, assembly GCA_036280335.1. Lineage (GTDB taxonomy): Bacteria > Actinomycetota > Thermoleophilia > Solirubrobacterales > 70-9 > VAYN01. Next base: position 1,584 of record DASUQZ010000103.1, on the reverse strand, counting down.
GCCATCGTCGTCTTCAGCCCGCGCAGGGTCTCGCCGAAGGCGCGCCAGGTGCCGCCGAGCCCGCCCGGCTCGGGGCCGCGCTGGACCTCGACGACCTCGATCGAGTCGAGGTAGGGGGCCGATTTCGGATCGAAGCCGTCGCTCACCAGACCACCACCAGGACCGCGGTGACGAGGAGGTTGAGGGTCGCCAGGGGCAGCAGCACTTTCCAGCCGAGGCTCATCAGCTGGTCATATCGAAGACGGGGAAGCGTCGCCCTCACCCAGATGAAGACGAGGACGAGGACCAGCATCTTCGCCAGCATCCAGATCGGGTCGAGGAAGCTGGGGCCGGGACCCATCCAGCCGCCGAGGAACATCGCCGCGGCGATCCCGGAGACGACGAGGATCTCCATGTATTCGACGAGCAGGAAGGAGCCGAAGCGCATGCCGCCGTACTCGGTCATGAAGCCCTGGACCAGCTCGGCGTCGGCCTCCGGCATGTCGAACGGGGTGCGGTTGGTCTCGGCGAAGCCGGCCAGCATGAAGATCAGGAAGCCGACGAGCTGGGGGACGACGAACCAGATCTCCCCCTGCGAGTGGACGATCGAGACGAGCGAGAGGGAGCCGCTCATCATCACCACGCCGAGCAGCGCCAGGCCCATCGCGACCTCGTAGGAGATCAGCTGCGCGGCCGAGCGCATCGCCCCGAGCAGGCTGTATTTCGAGCCCGAGGACCAGCCGCCCAGCAGGAGGCCGTAGAAGGCGATCGAGCCGACCGCGAAGAAGTAGAGGATCCCGATCGGGACGTCGATCCCGTAGAGGCCGACGTCGCCCTGGACGTCGCCCCAGGGGATGATCGCCAGCGCCAGCACCCCGGAGAGGACCGGCAGCAGCGGCCCGAGCACGAACAGGGTCGAGACCGCGTTGGCCGGGCGGAACGACTCCTTGGAGATCAGCTTGCCGACGTCGGCGAGCGGCTGCAGGAGGCCGTAGGGGCCGACCCGGTTGGGGCCGTAGCGGTGCTGGAAGCGGCCGATCAGCTTGCGCTCGAGCACGGTCAGCAGCGGCAGGATCGCGAAGATCAGGCCGAAGATCACCAGCGACTTGACGATCATGATCCAGGTCGCCTCGGCGAAGGTGGTGTCGGCGAGCGGCAGCATCAGGCGCGCACCTCGTCGAGCTTCTCGATCTGCACCTGGACCGGGCCGCCGTTGAGCAGGGCATTGGCGTTGCCGTCGAGGACGCCCTCGGCCATGAAGACGACGCCGGCGGGCACTCGCTCCTTGATCTGGACCTGGGCCTCGATCCCCGAGCCGTTCTGGCTGACCCGGACGCGGTCGCCTGGCTTCAGGCCGAGGCGCTCCGCATCTGCGGTCGAGACCTCGACACGCTGCTGCGGCGTGAGGAAGCGCAGCGGCGGGTTCAGCTCCGTGATCGGCCCCGCCCACAGGTCCCGGTACGTGCCGAGAGCCAGCTCCCCATCGCCCGGAGGCGCAGCCCCCCCCGGCCGAACTGCATCAACTTGACTACCCAGCGGGTAGTCAAGTTGATGCAGTTCGGGGGAGGCGTCCTGCCAGCGGATGCCGCGGCCGCCGATGTCCGC
>DASUQZ010000102.1:0-2839 GCA_036280335.1 Solirubrobacterales bacterium | reverse complement strand
CGGCGATCATCACGGGCTCGGCCCGCGGCATCGGCAGGGCTACGGCGGAGCTCTTCGCCCAGCAGGGCGCCAAGGTCCTGATCAACGACATCGACGGCGACGTCGCGGAGCAGGCCGCGAGCGAGATCGACGGCGAGACCGCCGTCTTCAGCGGCGACCTGACCAAGGAGGGCGCCGCCGACGAGCTCGTGGCCGCCGCGATCGACGCCTTCGGCTCGGTCGACGCGATCGTCAACAACGCCGGCTACACCTGGGACGGCGTCGCGCACAAGATGAGCGACGAGCAGTTCCAGGCGATGCTCGATATCCACACGATCGTCCCCTTCCGCGTCGCCCGCGCGCTCGCCCCGCACTGGCGCGAGGCCGCCAAGGCCGAGCGCGGCGAGGGCAAGGAGGTCTTCCGCAAGATCGTCAACGTCAGCTCGACCTCGGGGATGATGGGCAACGCCGGCCAGGTCAACTACTCGGCCGCGAAGATGGGCGTCGTCGGCGTCACCAAGACCCTGGCCAAGGAGTGGGGCCAGTTCAAGATCAACGTCAACGCCGTTGCCTTCGGCTTCGTCGAAACCCGCCTCACCCAGGCCAAGGAGCAGGGCGAAGAGATGACCACCCCGACCGGCGAGAAGGTCGAGCTCGGCATCCCCGAGCAGATGCGCCAGATGGCCTCGGCGATCATCCCGATGGGCCGCCCGGCGACCCCGGAGGAGGCCTCCGGCCCAGTCCTCTTCCTCTCCTCGCCGCTCGCCGACTACGTGCACGGCCAGGTGCTGAACGTGACCGGCGGCATGTTCGGGGGGATGTACACCTGAGCGAGACGGGGGCGCGGCGCCCGCCGCGCTACCTCGAGCTGGCGGCCAGGTCCTGGCCGGTCCTGCGCCGTGCGATGGGCGCCCACACGTTCCTCTACCGGAGGACGGGTGGGCGCCTCGGCCACCGCATCCCGGGGCTGCGCGGCAGGATGCTGCTGCTCGACCACGTCGGCGCCAAGAGCGGCATCCACCGCACCTCGCCGCTGCAGTACGTCGAGGACGGCGAGAACGTGGTCGTCATCGCCTCCAAGGGCGGCTTCCACAAGCACCCCGCCTGGTTCCACAACCTGATGGCGAACCCCGACACGACGGTCCAGATCGGCTCCGAGCACCGCGCCGTCCACGCCCGCAAGGCCAAGCCCGAGGAGCGCGACCACCTCTGGGCCAAGGCCGTGGCGATCTACCGCCCCTACGAGGACTACAAGGCCCGCGCGAACCGCGAGATCCCCCTGGTCGTCCTCGAACCCCGCTAGCCGAACTGCATCAACTTCACTACCTCCCAGGCAGTCAAGTTGATGCAGTTCACTTGGCGCGGCGCTCCTCGGCGACCGGGTCGCCGGAGGCGGTGGCGATCTGCTCGGGGGGCCAGGGGCCGGCCCAGTTGTCGCGGGCGCCGTCCATCGTGATCGTCGTGCCGGAGTAGAAGTCGCCGGCCGGGGAGGCGAGGTAGGCGACGAGCCAGGCCATCTCCTCGGGGCGGCCGGCGCGGCCGATCGGGATCGAGCGCTCGAGGTTGTCGACGACGACCTGCGGATACTTGGTCAGCAGGGTCTCGGTGGCGAACTGGCCGGCGGCGAGGGCGACCGTCTTGATCCCGAACCGGGCCCACTCGACCGCCAGCGTCCGCATCATGTTCTCGACCGCGGCGCGGGCGGCGCCGGAGTGGACCATCCCCGGCATTCCGTTGTGGGGCGAGAGGGTGACGCTCAGGACCTTGCCGCCGCCCTGCGGGATGAAGGCCTTGGTCGCGGCGGCGTGGGTCATCAGCCAGGTGCCCTGGACGTTGAGGTCGATCACGGTCTTGAACCCCTTCGGGGTGATCGCCTCGGCCGGGCTGAGGAACTGGCCGCCGGCGTTGTTGACGAGAACGTCGAGGCGGCCGTGGCGCTCCAGCAGGCCGTCGAAGAAGCGATCGACCGGCTCCTCCTCGCGGATGTCGAGCGCCTCGTGCTCGAAGGAACCGGGGAGGCCGGCGGCCAGCTCGGCCGTCTCCGCCAGCGGCTCCTCGCGGCGGCCGCAGGCGACCACCGTGGCGCCGAGGCGCACCAGCTCCAGCGCCGTCTCCCGCCCCAAGCCGCTGCCGGCGCCGGAGACGACGCAGACCTGCCCGTCGAGCAGGCCGTCCCTGAAGATCCGCGAACGGTCGCTTTCAGCCATCCGCGGGCAGCCTATAGGCGCGCCGCGCCCCGTAGATTCCCTTCCCGATGGCCGTTCACGTCGAACCGCAGCCGCTGCACGAGCCGCTCGCCGGCGGCACCCGCGGCGCCAGCGTCGCGGTCGAACCGCTGGTCGCCGGCCACGCCGAATGGTCGAAGCGGATGATGGTCAGCCCCGGCGGCCGGCTGCTGGGCGCCAAGGTGACCCGCGCCTTCCTCACCCGCCAGGAACCGCTCGCCGTTCCCTGCCCCGCCTTCCTGATCCGCCACCCCAGCGCCGGCGCGATCCTCGTCGACACCGGCCTGCACCCGTCGATCGCCACCGACCCGAAGGAGAACTTCGGAGCCCTGGGAGCCCGCTTCGGCAACCCCACCCTCGCCCCCGGGGAAGACGTGCCCTCGCAGCTGCGCAAGCGCGGCCTCGAGCCCGGCGAGATCCCGATCGTGGTGATGACCCACCTGCACGTGGACCATGCCTCGGCGATCTCCGAGTTCCCGAACTCGACCTTCGTCGTCAGCGAGACCGAGTGGCGCTTCGCCGCCACCGGCCCGAAGCCGGCGCTGAACGGCTACCGCCGCTCCCACTTCGACTACGCGTTCGACTATCGCACCGTCGACTTCGACCGCGACAACATCGACTCCTACGCCAGCTTC
>DASUQZ010000101.1:0-2540 GCA_036280335.1 Solirubrobacterales bacterium | reverse complement strand
CGCCCGAGCAAGTTGAGTGAAGGGGGTGTCCCGGCCCCCCGCACAGTTACTCGGTGTTTTTGCTGACCAGTTCCTCGAGTTCTTCAACAACCTTGTCGACCGTATCCCCGGCGACCCGGCTCACGCGGACCCCGGCGGCTTTGTCGGTGGTGACGATCACCGCGGTCGCCACGGCGGCGGCGACCAGCACCAGGACGACCAGAGCGAGGACGAAGCGGACGAAGCGGGAGAAGGCGCCGCGCTTGCGCGGGCCGGCGGCGCGGGCCGGCGGCGCGGCGGCTGCCGGCGGGGGAGCCGGGACGCGACGCGGTTCCGGCCGCCGCGGCGGTGCCGGCCGGTACTCGGTCTGGGCGGTGTCGCGGCCGAGGTGGCGGGTCGCGGCGGTGTCGCCGCCGAGCACCCGCGTCGCCGAGGTCCCCCCGTCCAGGGGCAGCGTCACGTCGCCGCCTTCGAGGCCGACCCGCAGCCCCGCGGCGAGCTCGTCGGCGCTGGCGTAGCGCCGGTCGGGGTCTCCCTCCAGCGCCCGCAGCACGGCTCCGCCCAGCGTCTCCGGCACCTCGCTGTTGTAGGTGCTCGGCGGCAGCGGCTTCTCGTTCTGCTGGCGCACCGCCAGCTCGGCCAGCGAGGAGCCCTCGTAGGGCAGCCGGCCGGTGAGGAACTGGTAGAGGACGACGCCGAGCGCGTAGACGTCGGTCGCCGGGGTCGCCTCCTCGCCGCGAACCTGCTCCGGCGCCAGGTAGGCGGCGGTGCCGACCACGGACCCCACCTGGGTGATCCGCGTCTGCTCCATCGCCCGCGCGATCCCGAAGTCGGTCAGCTTGACGATCATCTCGCCGCCGCCGACCGGGCCGCCGACGATCATCAGGTTGCCCGGCTTGACGTCGCGGTGGATGATCCCGCGGCGGTGCGCGTAGTCGAGGCCGGCGCAGGCCTGGATGCCGATCTCCGCCGCCACCTCCGGCTCGACCGGTCCCTGCCTCTGCAGGATCTGCGCCCCGGAGCGCCCGTCGACGAACTCCATGACGATGTAGTGGCGGCCGCCGTCGACGCCGGTGTCGTAGACCTGGACGATGTTGGGGTGGATCAGCTTCGCCACCGCCAGCGCCTCGCGCCGGAAGCGGCGGACGAAGCGCTCGTCGTCGGAGAGGTGCTCGGCGAGGATCTTCACCGCCACCGTCCGCTCGAGGATGCGGTCGGTCGCCTTGTAGACGTTCGACATCCCGCCGGTGCCGAGCCGCTCGCCGGTCTCGTAGCGACCCGAAAGGGTTCCCGCGCCTGCCTCCATCATTCGACTCCCACGCCGGGACCTACACCGCCGGACGGCGGGGTTTCCCCTTCGGGTTCGGTTTCGGCCGGGGGCGCGCCTTCGCCGCCGCCTTTTTCTTCGCCTTTGCCGTCCGACTGCGGGGGCAGTTCCGGCCCTTCGTCTTCCGCGGGTTCTTCGGCCGGCTCAGACGGTTCCTCCTCGTCCTTGTCCGGCTTCTCCTTCTTGGGCTTCTTCTCGTCTTCCAATTCTTCGGCTTCAACATCCGGATCGAGCGAGGGTTCCGGTTCTTCTTCGGTGGTCTCTTCTTCGCAGCGGCCGACCACCAGGCTCAGCCGTTCGGTGCCTTCCTGCAGGGCGGCCTTCAGCTTCATGTCCACGCCGCGCAGCTCTTCCACCTCGGCGGTGACCTCGGCGACGGCCTCTTCGGCGCCGACGCAGTCTTCTTCGTCGGCCAGTTCCTCAACCCGGGTCAGGTTCGATTCGATCTCCTCGGCGGTGGTCCCGGGGAGCAGGTCGGCCTCCTCCTCTCCGCAGGAGACGAGCGCCACGGCGCAGGCCGCGCCGAGGGCGAAGGCGATGAAAAGTGCGCTCAGGCGGCCCATGGTTCGAGTCTAGACAAAGGCCTCTGGCCGATATTTCCCCTGCATTTCGGGATCAACGACCGACCTCCAGGCGTTCGGCGAGGACGCTCGGGAGCCCGGCGGCGCGAATCGCCGCGGCTGCTCCCTCGATGTCGTAGGGGACCCGGTGGTAGCGGGCGACCCACTCCTCGGTGTCGAGCTCCAGCCAGGCAGCGCGGGGATCGCCGTCGCGCGGCTGGCCGACGCTGCCGGGGTTGAGCAGCCAGCTCCCCTCGCCGATCTCGACAACCGCGCCGTCGTTCGCCTGGGCGCCCTGCGCGTAACCGGGGCGCGCCCCCTCGGCCCGCATGAAGAAGAGCGCGATGTGGGAGTGGCCGATCAGCCCGACCCGCTCCGCCTGGGCTTCGAACCCGGCTTCGGCCTGGTCGGTGGAGAGGACGTACTCCCAGACCGGGTCGCGCGGGGAGGCGTGGAAGAGCCCGACGCCCTGCTGCGAGGCGGCCGGATCGAGGGAGGCGAGGAACTCGACCGTCTCCTCCGCCACGTTCTCCCGCGTCCACGCCACCGCCGCCGCGGCGGCCTCCGAGAAGGTCGCGATGTCGATCGCCCCCAGCAGCGCCAGGTCGTGGTTGCCGACCAGGCAGGTCCGGCAGCGCTCCCGGACCAGGGAGGTGCAGGCGTCCGGCTCGGCG
>DASUQZ010000100.1:0-6722 GCA_036280335.1 Solirubrobacterales bacterium | reverse complement strand
CGCAGTTGGATGAGGACGCGGTGGACAGTGAACTTCTCGGAGTTCCCGTACGAGTGTGCTCTCTTTCTCATCTACGAGAGATGAAGGAAGCACAGGGCCGCGAGCAGGACCGGGCCGACCTCGCGAACCTGCCAAAGGACTGAGCAAAGGGACCTGGCTTATCCTTGTAATTCTTTAAATCTTTTATGGAATTGCAAGGATGATTAGAAGGCGCAAGGCCGCCTGCCCCCCCTCCTCGCCAACGTCGGCAAGCGGTTGGTCCGCTCGCCGAAGGTCTACGTGCGCGACAGCGGGCTCGTCCACGCTCTCCTGGGGCTCGGTGACAAGGAGGCGGTGCTGGGACACCCCGTGGCGGGCGCCAGCTGGGAGGGGTGGGTACTCGAGAACGCGATCGGCGCCGCCAAGGGACGCGCCGAGCCGAGCTTCTACCGCACCAGCGGCGGCGCCGAGATCGACCTCGTCCTCAGCTGGCGAGACGGTCGCGTCTGGGCGATCGAGGTGAAGCGGAGCGCGGCTCCGAAGCTGGAGCGCGGCATGCGGTCCGCGCTCGAGGACCTGCAGCCGGATCGCAGCTTCGTCGTCTATCCCGGCAGCGAGCGCTACCGCCTGGCCGCCGGGACCGAGGCGATAGGGCTCGCCGAGCTCTGCGCCGAGATCGGCGCCGCGTAGGGACGGACCCCTACGGGGTGCCGCCGGCGAAGCGGACGTAGCTGAACCAGCTCGGCTTGGGCTGGAAGCCCTCGCCGAAGAGGCCGGAGCCGTCGCAGAAGTTGCAGGCGCCCACGACGTCGTCGACCGAGAACCAGAAGACACTCTTGATCCTCCATTTCGCCTGCTTGTTGCGCAGGGCGGTGAAGGCCTTCCGCAGTTCCCGTGCCTGGCCGGCCTTCCCCTTGGCGAATTCGTTGGCGCGGCTGGCCTTGCCGGAGCTCCAGCCGAGCTCGGTGACCCAGAGGCCCTTGCCGGCGTCGCCATGCGCTTTGAGGACGTCGCGGAGTTCTTCGACCACGCCGGGCAGTTCGCGGGCACGGATCGTGTACGGATGCAGCGAGGCGCCTTGGAACCTCTTCTTCAGGCCCGGCGTCGTCTTGTACATCTTGTCGACGAAGTGGCTGGCGTACCAGTTGATGCTCTTGTGCTTGCCGGTGCGCGGGTCCCGCGCCCCTTTCGGGCGGGAGAAGAGGCCGGCGAGGATCACCTGCGCGCCCGGATCCGCCGACCGCAGCGCGGCGTGCGAGATCTTCACGAGCTTTCCGTATTCGGCCGGGTTCGGCTTGGCGATGAAGTACTTGAAGTTGGGCTCGTTCCAGATCTGCCAGTGGCGGATCGCCCGCTTCGGCACGCCGGGGTGCTCGGCCCAGAAGCTGCCGGTCGGCCCGTAGCGGGCGACCGCCGCGGTGAGGAAGTCGACCCAGCCGGCGCGGGCAGCACCGCTGACGGGAAGGCGGGCGGGTGCCTTGAGGGCGCCGCCGGTGCCGGAGACGACCTTCTCCGGCACCGCCCAGGTGGGCGCGCCGGAGAGGAAGGGCAGGACCTTGATCCCGGCTTTTGCCGCCTCTTCGACCTGGTTGTCGAAACCGCTCCAGTCGAACGCGCCCCCCCTGGTGGGCTGGACGGAGGCCCAGCCGACCGGGATGCGGATGCTTTCGACGCCGCCGCGGCCGAGGCGCTGGAATTTTTCGGAGTCGAGGCCGCTCTGCGGGACGACTCCCCAGAATCCGGCCGGAAGCGCCTGGGCGGCCGAGGCGAAGATCGCCATCGCGGCCAAAGCCGTGGTCAGAGCGCGCAGCATCGTCTTCATAGAAAACACTCGCTTTCTAAAAGTCGCTTAGCTCGCCTTGGGCGAGATCGAGGTCGGGTCCTGCCGGCGCTGCCGGTAGAGGAAGGCGCCGACGGAGATCGCGGCCAGCACCGCGATCGCGATCAGGATCGGGACCAGGGGCGAGGAGCCGCCGTCGTCGGACGCAGGCGCGGCGGCCTCGTCGATGCTGCTGATCGGCTTCGCGCCGTCGAGCTTCCCGCCTGCACGCTCGTCGCCAGTGGCAGCCTTGCCGTCGCCGCCGCCCGCGCCTTGGTTACTCTGGCCGGTGTTGGCGCCACCGCCGCTGTTCGAACCGTCGTTCCCGCCGGAGCCTCCGCCGGTCGGGCCGGAGCCGGAAGTGCCGGCGTCGGGTTCAGACCGGTCGTCGGAGCCGCCCGAGTTGTCCGAGCGGTCCTTGGACTTTTCGTGTTCAGGGACTACCGGTACGTCAGGTTCGTACTGGAGTTCGCTGTTTTCAGCCTGAGCCAAACCCGGAACGCAAGCCATTGCCAGCACAGCAAGCACTGAAAGAAGCAAGAAGCCAGGTCGGGCCGAGCTACGGTCGCGGGGGTGGCGGGTCCGAGGCATGGCGGGCAAGGTTAGAGGAATCAGCGGCGCTGATAAGTCCGCTTGCTTTGATCCTCGGGCTCGCCCTGGCCGGGGGAGGGTTCCTCCTGAACGAGCGCCATGTCGCCGGTTTGGCCGTATGGCTGATCCTCGTGGCCATGCTTGCCCTCGGCGCGGCTGGCCGGGCGACGCTTGGACGTCCGTTCTACTGGGCCACGGGATTGATCGCAGGACTGGCGCTTTTTTCCGCATTCTCATCCTTTTGGTCCGGTTCAGTTGAGCTCAGCGTCGCCGAGACCGACCGCGTTCTGGTGTACCTCGGCTTCTTTCTTGCCTCGTTCCTGATCGCCCAAACCGACCAAAGGCGCCAACGTTTCGCTGAAGGGATCGGAATTTCCCTATTTGGGATCGCGCTGATCGCTCTCTCCACGCGCCTGCTGCCCGAGCTGGTCGAGTTGGGGCCGGGTCTGGGAGGCAGTCCTCGCCTCGGTTATCCCCTCGGCTACTGGAACGCAAACGGGGTCGCCTTCGGGATCGCCGCGGCCCTGGCCCTATGGATGAGCAGGCGCTCTCCGAACGCGCCGCTCCGCTGGCTCGCGGTGGGAGTGCTGCCGGCGCTCCTCCTCGCGCTCTACTTCACCTACTCCCGCGGCGGAGTGCTGGCGCTGCTCGTCGCCTGCGGCTGCCTGATCGCCCTCTCCCACGACCGCCTCTGGCTGCTGGCCACCTTCGCGATCGGCGCCCTCGGCGCCGTGCCGGCGGTGCTGGCGGTGCAGGGGCGCCGCGCCCTCGCCGACAACTTCGCTAGCCAGGCGGCGGTAGACCAGGGCCTCACCGTGCTGCTGATCCTGCTCGCCGGCACCGTCCTGGCGCTGGGCCTCTTCGCCCTGCTGCGGCTGCTCGAGAGACGCGACAACGAGGCGACGGGGCGGGCGCTGGCGCTCTCGCGCGACCCCGTGTTCCTCAAGCGCGTGGCGGTGGTGCTGGCGCTGCTGGCGATCGGCGGCGCCGTCGGGGTCGGCAGCCGCGCCTGGGACGAGTTCTCCGACTCGGAACTCGCCCTCGAGCAGCCGGAGGACCGCTTCGAAAACCTTTCGGGAACCGGGCGGGACGAATTCTGGCGCGTCGCCGTCGACACCCTCGGCGAGAACCCGCTGGCCGGACAGGGGGCGGGCACCTACCGCTTCGCCTGGAACCAGGAGCGGGAGATCGAAACGACGGTGCTCGACGCCCACTCGCTCTACTTCGAGGCCTTCGCCGAGCTCGGCCTGATCGGCGGGCTGCTGGTGCTGGCCGTGGTCGTCTCCCTGCTCTGGATCGGCTTCTCCGCCTGGCGTGCCGCCAGCGGGCCCCGCCGCGAGCTGAATGCGGCGCTGCTCGCCGCCTGCCTCGCCTTCGCGGTCGTCGCCGGGATCGACTGGCTCTGGGAGATCGCCGCGGTGGGGGCGATCTTCTTCCTCGCCGCCGGCGCCCTCGTCGCCGCCCGCTGCCGGCAGCTCGCCCAGGCCCGCGCCGCGAGCGACGGCCAGGAGGAGCAGCGGCGCTTCGGCCTCGCCGTCGGCGGGCTGGCGCTGGCCTGGGTGGCGGCGCTGGCGCTGATCGGCCCGCTGCTGGTCGACCGCGAGATCGACCTCAGCAACGCCGCCGCCGCCGACGGCGACATCGCCGCCGCCGTCGACCACGCCGACACCGCCCGCTCGATCGAGCCCTGGGCGGCGACGCCCTACGTCCAGCTCGGGCTGCTGGCCGAGTCGCAGGAGGACTACGCGACCGCCGCGAACAGGCTCGGGGAGGCGATCGAGCGCGAGGAGGAAAACTGGCTCCTCTACTACCTGCGGGCGCGGGTCGAGAGCAAAGGCGGAGACGAAGCCGCGGCGCGGGCGGACATCGAAGAAGCGCTGCGCCTGAATCCCGAAGAGAAATGCCTGCGCGAGGGTTTCGAAGGGTGCGGATGAGCCAGACCCCGGACACCCGGAAGGACGCGGCGCAGGCCGCCGAGACCGCGGAGGCGGTGCCCACCCCGCAGCCGGCGCCGGTCCCCTTCGACACCCAGGGACACGGCCCCAACGAGCTGCGCCGCCGCGGCGCCCTGCTGCGGCGGCTGCTCGCGCTCGGCGACTGGGGGTCGCTGCTGGCGACGCTCTGCGTGGTCGCCGCCGCCAGCAACACCACCGACGTCGGCGTCCTCTTCTGGGCCGTCCTCTTCAGCCCCTCCTGGGTGATCGTCGTCAAGCTCCACGGCCTCTACGACAACGACCACCGCCGGATCCGCCACAGCACCCTCGACGAGCTTCCCGCGCTGGTCTCGGCCAGCGTCCTCGGCACCCTCGTCCTCGACGGGCTGCTGGCGCTCAGCCCCGTCGGCCCCCTCTCCCCCGCCAGCGCGATCGGGATCGGCGTCGGCACCTTCGTCGCCAGCTTCGTCACGCGCGGCGTCCTGCGCTTCCTCTGGCACCGCCTCACCGGGCAGGCGCTGGGGCTCGTGATCGGCCCGCCGAAGGCCGTCGACATGGTCGCGCGGCGCGTCTCCACCCACCCGGAGACGCGGCTGGCGCTGGTCGGCTACCTCTGCGCCGAGAGCGACGAGGAGGCCAAGGAGCTGCCCCGCCTCGGCTCCCTCTCCGACATCTCCGAGGTGGCGCGGGAGCTGGCGATCGAGCGCGTCGTCGTCACCGAACAGGAGATGAGCCGGGTCGACGCCGAGCACCTGATCGAGGAGTGCAAGGCCGAGGGCCTCGCCCTCACCTTCCTCCCCCAGCACTACGGGCTGCTGGGACCGGGGATCGAGCTCAACCGCCTCGCCGAGCTGCCGGTCCTCGACTTCCGCTTCAGCGACCCGCCGCGCTCGACGGTGGCGATGAAGCGGGCGATGGACCTCCTCGTCTCCGCCCTGCTGCTGGTGCTGCTCTCGCCGCTGCTGCTCTGGGTGGCCCTGGCGATCCTGCTCGACGACGGCCGCCCGGTCTTCTTCCGCCAGCGCCGCGCCGGCAAGGACGGGGCGCCGTTCACGATGTTCAAGTTCCGAACGATGGTCACCGACGCCGAGCAGCGGCTGCCGGAGCTGGTCGACATCGAGAGCCTCGACCAGCCGGCCTTCAAGATCCCCGACGATCCCCGCGTCACCCGGATGGGCCGCTGGCTGCGGCGGACCAGCATCGACGAGCTGCCGCAGCTGATCAACGTCCTGCGCGGCGAGATGTCCCTGGTCGGGCCGCGGCCCGAGGAGGAGAGCGTCGTTGCCCTCTACGACGAGCGCCAGCGCGGGCGGCTGGCGGTGAAGCCGGGGATCACCGGGCCGATGCAGGTCTACGGCCGCAGCGACCTCACCTTCGAGGAGCGGCTGGCGATGGAGCGCGACTACCTCGACAACCTCTCGCTGCTTACCGACCTGGCGATCCTGCTGCGGACGCCGCGGGCGATGATCCGCGGCGAAGGCGCCTACTGACAGCGGCGGCATGGCCGGCAACGGAAATGGGACGTCGCCTGCGCTCGAGGTCGTGGTCGTCAGCCACGGCGCCGAAGCGCTGCTGCGCCGCTGCCTGCGCTCGCTCGCCGAGCACCCGGTCTCCGAGGGGGCGATGCGGGTCACCGTGGTCGACAGCGGCAGCCCCGACGGGACGCCGGACATGGTCGAGCGCGAGTTCCCGGCAGTGCGGCTGCTGCGGCGGGGGAACATCGGCTTCTCGGCCGCCAACAACCTGGTCCTGCGGGAGAGCGAGGCGGCGGCGGTGCTGCTGCTCAATCCCGACACCGAGGTCTACGCGGGCACCCTCGACGCGGCGCTGGCACGGCTGCGCTCGGAGCCGCGGATCGGCATGGTCGGCGTGAAGCTGGTCACCGAGACGGGCGAGCTCGACCACGCCTGCAAGCGCTCCTTCCCGACCCCGCTCGGCGCCCTCGCCCACTTCACCGGCATCGGCCGCGGCGAGGCCGCTCCCGCCTCCCTGGGCCAGTACCGCGCCACCCACCTCGGCGACGACGAGCCGGGCGAGGTCGACGCCGTCAACGGCGCCTTCATGCTCTGCCGCGCCGAGGCGATCCGCGAGGTCGGCCTGCTCGACGAGGGCTACTGGCTCTACATGGAGGACCTCGACTGGTGCCACCGCTTCTGGGACGCGGGCTGGAAGGTCTTCTACGAGCCCGCCGGCACCGCCCTGCACGTGAAGGGCGCCTCCAGCGGCGCCCGCCGCGCCCCGCGCCAGGAGATCGCCTTCCACCGCGGCATGGGCCGCTTCTACCGCCGCTTCGACGCCCCCGAGCACAACCCGGTCATGAACGCCGCCGTCTACGCCGGCATCGCCGCCAAGCTCGGCGTCAGCCTCGCGATCACCACCCTCTCTCGAACTGCATCAAA
>DASUQZ010000099.1:0-5998 GCA_036280335.1 Solirubrobacterales bacterium | reverse complement strand
GAGGAGTCGGAGATCCCCACCTAGCGCCCGACGGGCGACTCCGACACACCCCCAGAAGAAGAGCCAGCGGGGCGGCCTCCGGGCCGCCCCGCTTCTTTTGGCTGAAGCAGGTTTAGGTACCGAGGGTTGCCTCTAGCTGATCTTCGGGTTACCGTCCCCCCATGGTGGGAGGAGCTTTGTTGCTGCGGTCTGTTCGGTGCTATTGGCGTGCTGCCTGCCGGCCGGCGCCAGCGGCTCGTCCAGCGGAGAGATAACCCGCGCCCAGGTCAGCGCCGATTGGGCTACTGCCGACCTTGCAGGATCAGCCTCGCGCTCGAATGGCTGCATTCCTCGAGGGCCGGAAGGACCTGAACCCCCGGAAGGGGAGGAGCCCATCTGGGGCCCTCCGATCCTGCCGATGTCGCCGCCGTGGGAATGCGGATGGATCCTCTTCGCGACCGTGGGGCCCGGCTCCTCGCAGGGAGACTGTTACTCGGGAAGTCGCACCTGGAACTCGATCGGAGAAGGAGTTCAGCTGGTTTGGGCAGGGCCGGAACTGATGGGAGCCGGCGTAGTTCCGTTCGACCTCGAGGTCGACCTGGCGCATGGCCCTCAGGCGCCATTGCTCTGCCTCTCAGCTATAGAGGCTGTGGAGGGTTCGGTATGTCAAGCGGTGGGATGCCCGGAGTACGCAATCGGGCACGCCACCTATCAACTCGATGCAGCGTTGCTCGAAGTGGTAGACGCTTCCAAGGCACCGTTTCTCAGCCTGGCACCGACTCCCGATCCGGTCCGTACCACCCCTTCTGCGCCATTTGGGAAGTGGTGCCATCCACCGAAGCGCGGAGTCCAGCGGATCAAGAAGAAGAAGAGGAGGATCGCGCTCGACCAACGGAGGGTGGTCGAGCGATCCGGCCAGCCGCTAAGGCGCTGCAAAAGGGGCTAGCCTCGGCCCTGTGGCCGACGAGCGGATTTCCCTCAGCGAGGCGGCGCGGCGGTCGGGAGTTCCGGCCAGCACGCTGAAAAGGTGGGCCGAAGAGAAGATCGTGCCGGTCCGCCGCGGGCGCTGGACCGCGACGGCGGCGGCGCAGGCGCGGGTGGTTGCGCGGATGCGCGAGCGGGGCTACTCGCTGGAGGACCTGAAGAGCGCCGGACGGGAGGGGAAACTCGCCTTCGGCTTCACCGAGGAGCTCTTCTTCGGCTCCCAGGAGACCTATTCGATCGAGGCGGCGGCGGCGGAAACCGGGCTGGAGCCGGAGCTGGTCGAGCGCATCCTCGTCATCCTCGGCACGCCGAAAGGGCAGCGCGAGCTCAGCCACGATGACCTCGCCGCGCTGCGCCACTGCGCCCGCGTCCTCGCCGCGGGCTTCCCGCTCGTTGCGTTCCTGCAGCTGGTGCGGGTCTACGCGCAGTCGATGCGGCGGATCGCCGACGCCGAGGTGCGGCTCTTCCACCTCTACGTCCACGAACCGATGATCCGCGACGCCGTGCCGGAGCTGGAAATGGCCGAGGAGATGGGGGAGCTGGCGGCTGACATCCTGCCGCTGGCGGCGCCGCTGACGGAGTACCTGCACCAGCGCTACCTGCGCTTCTTCGTCGAGCAGGACGTGGTCGGCCACATGGAGGCCGACGCCACCGCCGTCGACACGGCCGAAATCGAGCTCGGCCACGTCCACGTCAGCCTCTGCTTCATCGACCTCACCGGCTTCACCCGCTACACCGAGGAGGAGGGGGACATCGAGGCGCTCGACGTGGTCGAGAACTTCGTCGTCACCGTCGAATCGACGCTGCCCCGCGAGGCGACGATCGTGAAGACGATCGGCGACGAGGTGATGGTGGTCTCGCCCGACCCCGCCTCCCTGACCGAGTGGGCGGTGGGCTTCCTCTCCCGTTTCAAGCAGCGCCCGCAGCCGCGGGTCGGGATCCACTTCGGCGACGCCGTATATAGAGACGGCGACTACTTCGGCAGCCAGGTCAACCTCGTGCACCGGGTCGTCAACCGGGCGCTGGCCGGCGAGGTGCTGGTGACCGGGCCGGTGGCCGAAGCGGTGGACGGGAGCGAGCTGGTCGAGCTGGAGCCGATCGGCGAGGTGAGCCTGAAGGGGTTCCCGACCCCGACCGAGCTCTTCGTCGTGCGCGCGGCATGATTGCCGACGACCTCCTCGAGGGGGTCGAAGCCGAGGGGCTGATCGCGCCGCCGGCGCCGCTGGTCGCGATGCTCTCCGGCGGGCGGGACTCGGTCTGCATGCTCGACCTGGCGGTGCGCGCGCGGGGGGCGGAGGCGGTGACCGCGCTGCACGTCAACTACGGCCTCCGCGACGACGCCGGCGAGGACGAGCGCCACTGCGCCGAGCTCTGCGGGCGGCTCGGGGTGGCGCTTGAGGTGGAGCGGCCGCGGCGCCCGGAGGGCCCCGGCAACCTGCAGGCCTGGGCGCGGGACACGCGTTACGCCGCGGCGGCGCGGCTGTCCGAGGCGCGGGGGGCGACGATCGTCACCGGCCACACCGCCGACGACCAGGTGGAGACGATCCTCTACCGCCTCGCCTCCTCGCCGAGCCGTCGGGCCTTGCTGGGGATGCGGCGCAGGGACGGCCGCCTGGCCCGGCCGCTGCTCGGCACGACCCGCGCCGAGACGACCGCCTACTGCGAGCAGCGCGGCCTCGCCTGGCGCGACGACGCCAGCAACGAGCAGCCCGCCTTCGCCCGCAACCGCCTGCGGCAGGGCTTGATCCCGGCCCTCGACGAGATCCACCCCGCCGCCCGCGAGAACGTCCTGCGCACCGCCGGCCTGCTCCGCGACGAGGCCGAGCTGCTCGACGAGCTGGTCGCCGCGGAGCTGCGCGGGGGGGAGGGAGCCCGGCGCGGGACGATCGCGCTCGAGCGGTTCGCCGCGCTGCACCCCGCCCTGCGCCGCCTGGTCCTGCAGCGCCTCGCCGACGCCGCCGCCGGCCGCCCCGTCCCCGGCGCCGCCCGCTTCGCCGACCAGGTCGCGGGCCTGCGCCGCACCGGCACCGCGATGCTCGACCTCGGGGGCGGCGTGCGGGCCGTCGTCGAGGCGGGCACTCTCCGCGCCGAGCGCCCGTAGCCGCTCTATATCTAGACTGCGCGCCGTGAGCGACCCGGCGATCGGCGAGACCCTCGTCGCCAAAGAGGACCTGCAGCGCCGCATTGCGGAGCTGGGGGCGGAGATCAGCCGCGACTACGGGGGCCGCGAGCTGATCATGGTCGGGGTCCTGAAGGGCGCCGTGCTCTTCCTCGCCGACCTGATGCGGCACATCGACGTGCCCTGCGAGATCGACTTCATGGCCGTCTCCAGCTACGGCTCCCAGACCGATTCCTCGGGCGTCGTCCGCATCCTCAAGGACCTCGACGCGCCGATCGAAGACCGCGACGTGCTGATCGTCGAGGACATCATCGACTCCGGGCTCACGCTCCAGTACCTGATGCGCAACCTCAACGCCCGCAAGCCCGCCTCGCTGCAGGCCTGCGCGCTGCTGACCAAGCCCGAGCGGCTGCGGGTCGACCTCTCTCCCCGCTACGTCGGCTTCGAGATCCCCAACCGGTTCGCGATCGGCTACGGGCTCGACCACGCGCAGAAGTACCGAAACCTGGATTTCGTCGCCGCGCTGGCCGAGTAGCGCGGAAAATCCGCCCTGGTACGCTGATTCTCACCTTTGAGGCGTTTCTTCAAAAGCGCGGCATTTCCGATCCTTCTGGTCGTCATCTTGGCGTTCATCGCCCAGAAAGTGATCAGCGGCGGCGACGAGGGCGAGTCGCCGTCCTACAACCAGCTGGTCAAGGCCCAGACGGGGCTGATCGCCGAAGGGAAAATCGAAGAGGCCGACATCAACACGAAGGACAACACGGTTGATGTCAAGCGCACCAACGGCGAAAGCTTCTCGACCGGCTATCCGCCCGACGGCGAAGAGGGCCTGGTCGCGCTGCTCGGCAAATACGACGTCAAGACCGACGTCCACGGGTCCGGCAGCTCCGGCCTGCTCTCGCTGCTGACGCTGATCCTGCCCTTCATCCTCTTCTTCGCCTTCTGGATCTTCCTGATGAACCAGATGCAGGGCGGCGGCAGCCGGGTCATGAACTTCGGCAAATCGAAAGCCAAACGGATGTCCGTGGACGCGCCGAAAATCACCTTCCGCGACGTCGCCGGCGTCGACGAGGCGGTCCAGGAGCTCGAGGAGATCAAAGAATTCCTCGAGAACCCGAAGAAGTTCCAGGCGCTCGGCGCGCGGATCCCCAAGGGCGTCCTTCTATATGGACCGCCCGGCACCGGCAAGACCCTGCTCGCCCGCGCCGTCGCCGGTGAGGCCGGCGTCCCCTTCTTCTCGATCTCCGGCTCGGACTTCGTCGAGATGTTCGTCGGGGTCGGCGCCAGCCGCGTCCGGGACCTCTTCGAGCAGGCCAAGCAGAACTCGCCCTGCATCATCTTCATGGACGAGATCGACGCCGTCGGCCGCCACCGCGGCGCCGGCATGGGCGGCGGCCACGACGAGCGCGAGCAGACCCTGAATCAGCTGCTCGTCGAGATGGACGGCTTCGAAATGAAGGACAACATCATCCTCATCGCCGCCACCAACCGGCCCGACATCCTCGACCCGGCGCTGCTGCGGCCCGGCCGCTTCGACCGCCAGGTGGTCGTCGACCGGCCCGACCGCAAAGGCCGCAAGAAGATCCTCGAGGTCCACACCCGCGGCAAGCCGCTGGGCCGGGAAATCGACCTCGACACGCTGGCCGGGCAGACCCCCGGCTTCACCGGCGCCGACCTCGCCAACCTGATCAACGAGGCGGCCCTGCTGACCGCCCGCTCGGGCAAGCGCGAGATCACCATGAAGGAGCTCGAGGAGGGGATCATGCGGGTGATCGCGGGCCCCGAGAAGAAGACCCGCGTGATGAGCGAGAAGGAGCGCCTCGTCACCGCCTACCACGAGGTGGGCCACGCGATCGTCGGGCAGCTGCTCGAGCACACCGACCCCGTCCACAAGATCTCGATCATCAGCCGCGGCCAGGCCCTCGGCTACACGATCAGCCTGCCGACCGAGGACAAGTTCCTCACCACCCGCGCCGAGCTGACCGACACGATGGCGATGACGCTGGGCGGCCGCGCCGCCGAGGAGATCGTCTTCGGCGAGATCACTACCGGGGCCTCGAACGACCTGGAAAAGGTGACCGAGACGGCGAAGCAGATGGTGATGCGGTTCGGGATGTCCGAGCGCCTCGGCCCCCGCGTCTTCGGTCACGATCGCGGCCAGCCGTTCCTCGGCCGCGAGTTCAGCTCCGAGCCCGACTACTCCGACGAGATCGCCCGCGAGATCGACGACGAGATCCGCCGCATCGTCGAGAGCGCCCACCAGACCGCGAAGGCCCTGCTCAACGAGCGCCGCGAGGAGCTGGAGCGGATCTCCAAGCTGCTGCTGGAGCGGGAGACGATCGACGCCAAGGAGTTCGTCGCCCTGCTCGAAGGCAAATCGGCCAGCGAGGTCTTCGCCGACGACGACGAGCACCCGGCGGCGCCGGCCGAGCCCGCGCCCGAGCCGGAAAAGGCGGCCCGTGAGGGCGCTCGCCCGAATCCGCGCCCCCGCCCCGGGTTCGCCGGCGGCGACGCCTCCTAGCGGTCCCCCATGACCAAGCTGATGGGCGTCGTCAACGTGACGCCCGACTCTTTTTCCGACGGGGGCCTCTACCTCGATCCCGAGGCGGCGATCCGGCACGGGCGGGAGCTCGCCGCGGCGGGTGCCGAGATCCTCGACGTCGGCGGTGAATCGACCCGGCCGGGGGCGGAGGCGGTGCCCGAGGAGGAGGAGCTGCGCCGCGTCGTTCCCGTCATCCGCGGCCTGCGCGACCTCGAATGCCGGATCTCCGTGGACACCTCCAAGGCCGCCGTCGCCGCGGCCGCGCTCGACGCCGGCGCCGAGATCGTCAACGACGTCACCGCCCTGCGGGGAGATGCGGCGATGGCCGGCCTCTGCGCCGAACGCGGCGCCACCGTGGTCCTCATGCACATGCG
>DASUQZ010000098.1:0-6318 GCA_036280335.1 Solirubrobacterales bacterium | reverse complement strand
GGCGGCTTCACGCCGTTCCTCGCCGCCGCGGCGACGAACGTCGCGCCGCGCGAGTTCACGAAGGGGTTCCCGGCGCCGGTCGCCGCCTTCGAGGACCGGCTGCTCTGCGCCCGGGCCGAGAGCAGGTGGTGCTCCCTGAAGCCGGGATCCTGGTCCGGCCTGCGGGCGCTGACGATCACCGTGGAAGACCCGACCCCGCCCGGCGCCTGGATCGGCGGCGATCTCGTCGCCGGGGGCTGGCGGCGCGGCGTCCAGCCCGTCGTCCTCACCGGTGCCGACGGCGGCGCCGGGGTCCGCTTCAGCGAAACGAGGCTCGACGGCGCCCGGGTGGGCTTCACCGAGTACCCCTGCGCCAAAGCCTCGATCGGGGGCGAGTGGCGGGCGACGCGCATGCAGCCCTGCTCGACCAGCGTGGCGACGACGCACTACCTCTCCACGGCGAGCTTCAGCGACGGGCCCCACGCCGTCGCCCACTGCGCGACCGACTTCGCCGCCAACACCGCCTGCGACGCCCCGCGCACGGTTCTGATCGACAACAACCCGCCGGCGCACCCGCGCGCGGTCGTCCTCGCAGGCGGTGAGACCTGGCGGCGCGTCAACGACTTCGACCTCGGCTGGGAGAACCCGGGTCAGGGACCGGCCAGCCCGATCGGCGGCGCCTCCTGGCGGCTCAGCGGCTCGGCCGGCTTCGACACCGGGATCAGGTTCGCCCCCGGCCGCGACCGCAGGTCCCTCGCCAACCTCTCGGTGCCGGCCGCCGGCAGCTACGCGCTGCAGCTGTGGCTGCGCGACGAGGCGGGCAACGAGGCGCCGGCCTCGGCGGTGACCGTGCCGCTGCGCTTCGACGACGTCCGCCCCGACGTCGCCTTCTCGCTCGACAGCGGCGAGGCGCAGCTGCGGGCGGAGGTGAGCGACGACCACTCCGGCCCGGCCTCCGGCCAGCTCCTCTACCGCCGCGTCGACGCGGCGAGTTGGACCGAGCTGCCGACGAAGCTGGCGCCGGGGGCCGCGCCGGGCAGCGCCCACCTCGTCGCGCCGATGCCTGAGCTCGGCTTCGGCACCTTCGTCTTCCGCGCCGACGCCTCCGACGCGGCCGGCAACACCGCCTCGAGCACGCTCCGCGCCGACGGCACCCAGATGGCGATCCGCAGGGTGCCGCCGCCGCAGGTCCCGCGGGCGAAGTCGCGGCTCTTCGCGCGGCTGCGCGGCGGCTTCGGGACGGCCGAGGCGATGACCGTGCGCTTCGGCGCCCCCGCTCTGCTCAGCGGCCGGCTCACCCGCGCCGACGGCGCCGGGGTGGGGGATCGGCAGCTGCGAGTCGTCTCGCGTCCTTCCCGCGGGGCGCTGGCGCCGGTCGCGGTCGAGACCGTCCGCACCGGCGAGCAGGGGCGCTTCCAGCTGCGGCTGCCGGCCGGCCCGTCGCGCCGCGTCACCGTCGGCTTCGCCGGCGACGCCTCGCTGGAGCCGGCGCGGCGGCCGGGGCTCGAGCTGCGCGTCCGCTCGGGGGTGACGCTGCGGGCGCGGCCGCTGAGCCTGCGCACCGGCGAGGTGGTGCGGCTGAGCGGCAGGGTCAAGACCCGCGGCGCGCCGCTGCCGCGCCGCGGCAAGCTGGTCGCGATCCAGTACCTGGAGGAGGCGACCCGCCGCTGGCGCCCGGTCCTCGTCACCCGCAGCGACCACGACGGCCGCTTCCGGGCCCGGTACCGCTTCCGCTACGTCAGCGGCCGGGCGAGGATCCGCCTGCGGGCGACGGCGCTGGCCGAGGAGCGCTGGCCCTACGTCCCCGGTTCTTCACCCCCGGTCAGGGTCCGGGTCGAGGGCTAGATGGCGGTCGCCTGATGATCGCTAGGGTTCGGTCCATGTCGCAAGCGACTCTCCACACCAGCGCCGGGGCGATCGTGCTCGAGCTTCACGACGAGGACGCGCCGAAAACCGTCGAGAACTTCCGCAAGCTTTCGGCGGACGGGTTCTACGACCAGCTCGTCTTCCACCGGGTGATCCCCGACTTCATGATCCAGGGCGGCTGCCCGGAAGGCACCGGCCGGGGCGGTCCCGGCTACACCTTCGAGGACGAGATCAACGACCGCAAAGTGGTGCGCGGGGCGCTGGCGATGGCCAACGCCGGCCCGAACACCAACGGGTCGCAGTTCTTCATCGTCACCACCGGCGCGGCGCCGTGGCTCGACGGCAAGCACACCGTCTTCGGCGAGGTGATCGACGGCATGGACGTGGTCGACGCGATCGAGTCGACGCCGACCGACGCCGGCGACAAGCCGCTCGAGCCGCAGACGATCGAACGCGTCGAGCTCGACGAGCGCTGAAGACGCGCTTATCCGCTGAGGACGATCGCGACGAAGAAGACGAGCACGACCTCGCTGATGATCCACGAGTTCTGATTCATCCAGTCGCGGACCTCGGGCAGGACGGTCTGCGCCCGCTCGCCCATCGCCGCGACCGCCAGCGCCGGTAGGGAGAGGAGGGTGAGGGTGAGGAGGAGGAACGGCAGCGCGTGCCAGTAGGGATCGCCGTGGCCGGCGAGGAAGCCGCCGACGCTGATCGAGGTGACGAGGTCGCTGGGGAAGAAGCCGAGCAGGAGGAAGCCGAGGGCGAAGGCCGCTTTGGGCGTCACCGTCTGCAGCTTTCCCATCCACTTCGGGGGCTCGGTCTCGTCCCGCCTCAGATAGGTGCGGACCATCGCGAAGAGCAGCAGCGCGAGGACGACGTAGTCGACCGGCGCCAGGCCCGAGTCGCTCGATTCGCCTCCCTGGCTGGCGCCCTTGGTCAGCAGATAGCTGGCCCCCACCACCAGGGAGATCGAGAGAGCGGCGCCGAGCACGTAGGCCGCGGATGCACGCCGCCAGGCCGGGCTGGTGGCGATGAAGAAGGCGCTGATTATCTGCGGGCCGGCGATCATCACGAACGCCAGCGGCAGGATCTTGAGGATGTCCACGCCGAGACCCTCTCACAGGGTCATGACGACGGCGACTCCTTCTTCATCTCCGGTCTAATTTCATCTCCGCTCTGGGGGGCGCAGCAGGGTCAGCGGGTCCTCTTCGATCCGGGCGGCGAGCCGTTCGACGCTGCGGAGGGTCAGGTTGCGCTCCCCGCGCTCGACGCTGCCCATGTAGGTGCGGTGCACGCCGAGCATGTCGGCGAATGCCTCCTGGCTCAGGCCGCGAGCCAGGCGATAGGCGCGCAGGTTCTGGCCGACGGTGCGCTGCAGGTCGCCTTCCATGAGCGGGAACGCTCCCGCTCCGCTACTTGAAGGTCTACAGACCTATGAGTAGCATCCTCCTTCACCCCTTGTCGCGAACCACAAGGCGGAGGGGGTGGGATTCGAACCCACGAGACGCCGAAAGACGCCTAACGGCTTTCAAGGCCGCCGCATTCAACCGCTCTGCCACCCCTCCGAAGCGCTTCGTCAGGCAATGCTAAAGGCCACCGCACGTGCCTGTGAGGGCTCGCACTGATTGGATTCGGCGATGCGCAAGCTGATCGTCCTCGCTTCGGCGATGATCTTCTTCGACGTCGCCTTCTTCGCGGCGATCGCTCCCCTGCTGCCGGAGTACGTCGACAAACTGGGGCTCAGCGAGGCGGAAGCGGGGATCCTCTCGGCCTCCTACGCGGCCGGGACGCTGCTCGGCTCGCTGCCGGCGGGCTACGTCGCCAGCCGGGTGGGGCCGCGGCGGACCGTCATCGCGGGGTTGCTCCTGCTCGGCTGCTCCAGCCTCGTCTTCGGCTTCGCCGATCAGATCCTGCTGCTCGACGCCACCAGGTTCGTCCAGGGCGTCGCGGGGGCCCTGATCTGGTCCGGCGCCCTCACCTGGCTGATCACCAGCACTCCCGAGGAGAAACGCGGCTCGATCATCGGCTCGGCGCTGGGGACGGCGGTTGCCGGAGCGCTGCTCGGCCCGGCCTTGGGTGCGGCCGCCGGTTCGGTCGGGACCGAGCTCGTCTTCGGCTCCGTCCTCCTGATCACGCTCCTGCTCGCCTGGATCGCTTCGAAGATGCCGGAGACGAGGGCGCCTGAGGAGCAGAGCCTGAGGGAAGTGATGTCGACCATGGTCAGCCGGCCGGTCCTCAATGCCGCCACCTTCGTCGCGGTCCCGTCGCTGATGTTCGGTGCGATCGAGGTCCTGGTGCCGCTGCGGATCGACGAGCTCGGCGGCGGGCACGGCCTGATCGCGATCGGGTTCATCGCCGGGGCGGCGCTGGAGGCGGCGCTGGCGCCGTTCGCGGGGCGCATCTCCGACCGGGTCGGCAGGCGGCTGCCGTATGTGGTGGGCCTCGGGGTCTGCGCGGTGGCGATGGCGGCTACCGCGGCCGTCGTCAACATCGGCGAGGTCTTCGCCGCGCTGATCGTGATGTCGTTCGGCGCCGGCCTCTGCTTCGCGCCGGCGCTGACCCTGATCTCGGACGTCGCCGACGCGAGCAGCCTCCACCAGGGCTTTGCCGCGGGCCTCTCGAACATGGCCTGGGCGGCGGGTCAGGTGATCGGGGGAGTGGCGGGCGGCGCCGTGGCCAGCCTGACCGGCATCGCGGTGCCGTGCCTGGTGATCGCGCTGCTCCTCGCGGTCACCGTGGTCTATGCGTTCCGGACGATGCACCCGAACGCGGAGCCGCCAGCCGTGCCGGGTTAGGCTCCGGCGATGGCGCAGAGCAGCGGCGAGTGGGTCAACTGGGCCGGCGACCAGTCGTGTCGTCCCCGGGAGACCGTCCGGCCCGGCAGCCGCGAGGAGCTGGCGGAGGCGATCGCCGCCGCGGCGGCGGCTGGCAGGAAGGTGAAGGTCGCCGGCTCCGGCCACTCCTTCACCGAAGCGGCGATGACCGACGAGGTGATGGTGCGGGTCGAGCGCCTGAGCGGCGTCCTCGACGCCGACCCCGGCTCGGGGCTGGTCAAGGTCGGCGGCGGCACCGTGCTCGCCGACCTCAACGAGGAGCTGGCGCGGCTCGGGCTGGCGATGGAGAACCTGGGGGACATCGACCGCCAGACGATCTCCGGCGCGATCTCCACCGGCACCCACGGGACCGGCGCGCGGCTGCGCAACATCTCGGCCCAGGTGGAGGGTCTGGAGCTGGTGCTGGCCGACGGCAGCGTCCGGCACCTCAGCGCGAGCACCGATCCGGAGCTGCTGCGGGCGGCGCGGGTCGGGGTCGGGGCGCTGGGGGCGATCTCGGCGGTGACCCTGCGCTGCGTGCCGGCCTTCAACCTGCTCCGGGTCGACTCGCCGCACCCGCGCGAGGAGGTGCTCGACACCTTCGCCGAACGGGCCGACGCGCACGAGCACTTCGAGCTCTTCACCTTCCCCTACGCCGATTCGGCGCTGGTCCTGGAGCGCAACCGCCTCGAGGGGCCGGCAAGGCCGCGCAGCCGCCGTGCCGCCTACCTCAACGATGTCGTCCTCGAGAACTGGGCGCTGGAGCTGCTGGCGGCGACCGGCAGGGCGGTCCCGAAGGCGATCCCGGCCCTCTCCCGCCTCGCCGGGCGGCTCGCCTCCGGCAGCCGCACCAGCGACCGCAGCGACCGCGTCTTCGCCAACGAGCGCCGCGTCCGCTTCACCGAGATGGAGTACGGGGTCCCCCGCGACGACGGGCCGGAGGCGGTGCGGCGGGTGATCGAGTGGGTGCGGCGACACGAATACCCGGTCTTCTTCCCGATCGAGATGCGGGTCGCCGCGGGCGACGACGCCTTCCTCAGTCCCTCCCACGAGCGCGACACCGCCTACATCGCCGTCCACCAGTACCGGGGGATGGAGTGGCGCCCCTACTTCGAGGCGGTCGAGGCGATCATGGACGACTACGGCGGCCGTCCCCACTGGGGCAAGCGCCACTTCCAGACCGCGGCGACGCTGGCCGAGCGCTACCCGGCGTGGTCCGAGTTCCAGCGAGCCCGCGACGAGCTCGACCCGGGCCGCACCTTCGCCAACGAGTACACCGAAAGAGTCCTCGGCCCTTAGAGGAAGCTCTTGCCGTCGCCGCGGTAGGTAGGGAGCTCGTCGACGATCCGGTCGCCCTCGACCAGGAGGAGCGTGTCGAAGCGCTCGCAGAGCTCGCCCGCTTTGGCGTGGCGCAGGGAGACGCGGTCGCCGACGCTGAGCGAGGCGGCTGGCTCGCCGAGCAGCGGCGTCTGCACCTCGCCGGCGCCCTCCTCGGGGTCGAGCCGCAGCCCCTCGGGCAGCCAGGGGGCGGGCAGCCGGGCCGCGTCGCCGCTGCCCGAGGCGAGGTAGCCGCCGCCTAGCGCGGTCGCGATGTCCGGCGATGGCTTGCGGACGATCGGCAGCGCGAAGCCGGCGGCGGGTGTCAGCGAGAAGCGGCTGT
>DASUQZ010000097.1:0-5863 GCA_036280335.1 Solirubrobacterales bacterium | reverse complement strand
TGCTGAGCGCCCGACTGTTCAGGGGCACCTGCTGAAGGTCCGTCAGGAGCTTGCGCTGCTTTGCTCCAAGGAAGCCGACGTTGCTCGCGAAGATCCGCGCGTCGCGCCGGTTGCTGACGACGACCTTGTACTCGCCCTTCTCGTAGCGGCAGATTCGGGAGACGACTCCCGCCTCGAGCAGCAGAAGCTGGACGTCGCGCGCCAGCTGGCCGCTGTAGGTGGAGTAGGAAATCTGGATGGCCTTCCGCGGCAGCAGCGACGAGGAGCCGTCCCCGGTGAACAGCGCCCGGAGGAACTCGCGCTTGAAGGCGGCTCCGGATCGCCAGACGAACTCCGGCACGACCTTCTCGCGCGCCGCCCCACGCAGCTCTCCCAGCGGAGAGGCGGCGAAGTGACTGAGGTTCTGGACGTCGAGCTCATGGAGGAGGCTGCCCGAGGCAATCTCCCTCGAGTAGACGTACCTGGGACCGCCGACGACCTCGTCGTACGCGGCAAGGACGCTGTCGAAGAAATCTTTGTCGACGTTGTTGAAGCCGACGCGCTCGCGCCCTACCCACCCCTCGGAGACGAGGGCGCCGGCGAGCAGCGCGAGCTGCCGTTCCTGGTCGTCCAGGTCTCCCGCCTCTTGCGCCGTCCGTGAGATCAGCACCCGGTCGCCGGGCTGGATCTCCTCCAGCAGCTTCCAGAGCAGGAGCGGCACGCCCGCCATGTCGACGAGACAGAGGACTGGGTGATTGTGAGTCCCGGTCAACTCATGGCCCTGGGCCGTGCGGAGGCGGAGGGTCGGGTGCTCGCCGGAGTGGAAGAACTTGCTTGCGTGGACCGGCCTGCCGAGACGGTCGAGAACCTCTAGATCGATGTCCGAGTCGGATTCCGGCTCGGCGCCTCCCACGATCGAGTCGATTCGAACGCTGCCCTCGGGCGTCGCGACCCGCGTGTCCCCGCTGACGCAGTACCGCATCGCCGCAGCCGGATCGTCGTCGATCGAGCCGAAGTTGCCCTGGCCGTCGACGAGCATGTAGCGCAGCGAGAAGTCCTGCGCCATCCGCACCAGGGTGTCGTAGATCGCCGAGTCGCCGTGCGGGTGGTACTTGCCCATCACCTCGCCGACGATGAAGGCGCACTTGCGGTACGACCGGGTCGGCTGCAGGCCGATGTCGTGCATCGCGTAGAGCACCCGGCGGTGCACCGGCTTCAACCCGTCGCGCACGTCGGGGAGCGCCCGACCGACGATCACGCTCATCGCGTAATCGAGGTAGGACGAGCGCATCTCCTTCTCGAGCTCGCGCTCCTCTATCCGCCCCTGCAGGGCATCGAGCGTCATCGGGCGCTCACCTCGTCAGCGGAATGAGTGGACTCAGACGTCAAGGAACCGCACCTCCTTCGCGTGCTCCTCGATGAATTCGCGCCGGGGCCCGACCTGGTCGCCCATCAGCATCGAGAAGATCTGGTCGGCGGCGGTGGCGTCTTCGAGCGTCACCTGGGCGAGGGTGCGGCTGGCGGGGTCCATCGTCGTCTCGCGCAGCTGCTCGGCGTTCATCTCGCCCAGTCCCTTGAAGCGGGTCAGCTGCACGCCTTTGCGCGCCAGCTCCAGCACCGCGCCGCGCAGGGCCTGGAACGAGAGCGCGACGTTGCGGCGCCCTTCGTAGAGCACTTCGAACGGCGGCCGGCCGACCTGCTTGAGCAGCGCCCCGTGCACCTCGACGAACTTGCGGTAGTCGTGGTGGGTGAAGAGCGCCGCCGGCAGGCGGTGGGTGCGGGCGAGGCCGCTGCGCCGCTCGATCGCCTTGACGACGAGCAACTCGTCGCTCGTCTCCAGCACCTCGGTGTCGAAGGGCTCGTCCTCGGGCGCTTTCTTCGCGAGCAGCTTCGCCGCCGCGGCCACGGTCGCGACGCCCTCGTCGAGCAGGTTGGACTCCTCGAGGAAGCGCACCGCTTCATGCCCGAACTCGGCCTGCAGCGAGGAGCTCCAGCCCTCGTACTCCTTCGAGCGCCGCACGTAGCCCTGCCAGCGGGTCGAAGTCAGCTTCGTCTTCTTGCCGTTGGCGTCGATCAGCTCGAAGTCTTCGAGTTTGTCGCGCAGCAGCAGCTCCTCGAGTTCGGACTCGCGCTCCAGATAGGTCTCCTGGTTGCCCTGCTTGACCCGGTAGAGCGGCGGTTTGGCGATGTAGACGTAGCCCGCGTCGATCAGCTCCGGCATCTGCCGGTAGAGGAAGGTGAGGACGAGGGTGCGGATGTGAGCGCCGTCGACGTCCGCGTCGGTCGCCATGACGATCTTGTGGTACCGGGCGTCCTCGAGGTTGAACTCGTCGTGGACGCCGGTGCCGATCGCGGTGATCAGCGCCTGCACCTCGTTGTTGGCGAGGACCTTGTCGATGCGGCTCTTCTCGACGTTGATGATCTTGCCGCGCAGCGGCAGCACCGCCTGCGTGTTGCGATCGCGCGCCTGCTTCGCCGAGCCGCCGGCGGAATCGCCCTCGACCACGAAGATCTCGGCCAGGCTCGGGTCCTTGACGGTGCAGTCGGCGAGCTTGCCCGGCAGCGTCGAGTTCTCCAGCGCCGACTTGCGTCGGGTCAGGTCCCGGGCTTTGCGGGCGGCGTCGCGGGCGCGCGAGGCGTCGATCGCCTTGCTGATGATCCGCCGCGCGTCGCCGGGGTTCTCCTCGAGGAACTCGGCCAGCTTGCGGTTGACGGTCTCCTCGACCAGGCCTTTGACCGGCGGGTTGCCGAGTTTGGTCTTGGTCTGGCCCTCGAACTGGGGGTCGTGCAGTTTCACGGAGATGACCGCGGTCAGCCCCTCGCGCACGTCCTCGCCGCTGAGGTTGTCGTCCTTCTCTTTCAGCAGCCCTTTGTTGCGCGCGTAGGCGTTCAGGGTCCGGGTCAGCGCCGCCCGGAATCCGGAGAGATGGGTGCCGCCCTCGTGGGTGTTGATGTTGTTGGCGAAGCTGAAGATCGATTCCTGGTAGGAGCCGTTCCACTGCAGCGCCAACTCGACTTCGCCGGCCTCCTCGCTGCCCTCGAAGTAGATGACCTTGCGGTGCAGCTCGTCCTTGTTCTCGTTGAGGTGCCGGACGAAGTCCTCGATCCCGCCCTCGTACTGGAAGGTGACGCTGTTGGTGGCGCCCCGCTCGTCGACCAGCTCGATCTTCAGGCCGCGGGTGAGGAACGCGGTCTCGCGCAGCCGCTCGGCCAGCGTCTGGAAGTCGAACTCGATCTCCTCGAAGATCTCGAGGTCGGGCAGGAAGGTGATCTTCGTGCCGTGCTCTTTCGTCTCCGCGCCCTTGCTGAGATCGCCCTGGGGCTTGCCGCGCTCGTAGTCCTGCGACCAGACGTTGCCGTCGCGGCTGATCTCGAGGTGGAGCCGCTCCGAGAGCGCGTTGACGACGGAGACGCCGACGCCGTGCAGTCCGCCGGAGACCTTGTAGCCGCCGCCGTCCCCGAACTTGCCGCCGGCGTGGAGGACGGTGAGCACCACCTCCGCGGCGGGCCTCCCCTCTTTCTCCATCGTCTCGACCGGGATGCCGCGGCCGTTGTCTTCGACCGTGCAGGCGTTGTCGGGATGGAGGACGACCCGGACGGTGTCGCAGTGACCGGCGAGGGCCTCGTCGACCGAGTTGTCGACGATCTCGTAGACGAGGTGGTGGAGGCCGCGCGGGCCGGTCGAGCCGATGTACATGCCGGGGCGCTTACGAACCGCTTCCAGCCCCTCGAGGACGGTGATGTCCTTGGCGCCGTAGGAGTCGCCGCTGGCTTTTTTGTCAGGCAAAAGGTCCCTTCCGGTTTGACACGAAAAACCCCGACGCCTGGAGTTATCTCCATCGATGCCGGGGCGCAAGTGCGGGTTGCCATAAGAATATCAGTTGGAGGCCCCGGACACCCCGCCCAGCTTTAACTTTTTCCCTGCAAATCGTGAAAAAAGTGAATCTAAAAGTTCTCTGAGTTGACACGGAAGCGAAGTGCGCGCGGTGCCTGCTCTCCGACTTCCTGTCGCAGGCGGTCCAACAGGGTCCCCTGCATCATCTCCAACTCCTGCGCCCAGATCGCGTCGGCGCACTCGATAGTCACGGTTCCGTCGCGCTCGGAGGCAGGTCTGGCCACCGCCGCCAGCTGCTCCCCGACCGCCTTCGACCAGGCCGCCTGGGTTGCCGCCAGAGGAGTCTTCGGCGCGACCCGCTGCAACGCCGCCTGGAAGGCGTCGGCGGCCGGTCGCGGGGCCCGACGACGGCTCATGCCGCGGCACTTTCCGTCTGCGGCGGCGGCATGTGCACGATCGACTCACGGGCCGCCGCCGGGACCGACTCTTCGTCGGCCGCCGTGATCAGCACCTGGCCGCCGTCGCCGAGCCGGTCGACCAACCGCTCCCGCCGGCCGGGGTCGAGCTCGCTCATCACGTCGTCGAGCAGCAGCAGCGGGATCACCCGGCGGGCCTCGAGCAGGGCCGCGCGCTCGGCGAAGAGCAAGGCGAGGAGCGCCGCGCGCTGCTGCCCCTGGGAGCCGTAGCGCCGCAGCGAGCGCCCCGCAGCCGAGAGCTTCAGCTCGTCCAGGTGCGGGCCCCAGGCGCTGCGGCCCAGGCGGATGTCCTGCTCGCGCCGCTCCTCCAGGCCGGCGCGGATCTCCTCCTCGGAGCCCGCGGCGCGCGGCGCGTATTCGAGCTCCGCATCCTCGAGGCCGATCTCCGCGGCCGCGGCGCCGAAGGGGCCGGCCAGCTCGGCCGCGGCCTCGGCCCGCGCCTCGATCAGCGGCGCGGCCGCCCTGGCGAGGCCGGCGTCCCAGATGCGCAGGTCGTCGGGCGAGCCGTACCCGGCAGCCAGCCTGGAGAGCAGGGCGTTGCGTTGCGCCACCGCCTGCCCGTAGCGCTTGCGCAACTCCGCCCGCGCGGGCCAGCGGGCGGCGACGAAGCCGTCCAGATGCGCGCGGCGCTCGGCCGGCGGCCCCTTGACCAGGGTGAGGCGGTCGGGCGCGAAGACCGCGACCGGGGGGCGGTTCCGCGCCAGGGTCGCCGGGCCGGCCGGATCTCCGTCGAGCAGGTGGCGCCGGCCTTCCCCGCGGCTGACCGAGGCGAGCAGCTTGTGCTCGATCCCGTCCTCGCTGCGGATCGTCGCTTCGGCTCGCGCCAGCGAGCCGCCGAAGGGGATCAGGTCGCGGCGATCCGAGGTGCGAAACGAGCGGCCGGTGAGGGCGAAGTAGATCGACTCGATCAGGTTCGTCTTGCCCGCCCCGTTCGGGCCGATGATGCTGACGATCCCCGCCGGCAGCTCGACCCTGACCCGGTCGAGGCTGCGCAGCGGCTTCGCCTCGATCGCGGTGACGAGCACGGCCGACTCACTCGCGCGGCGAGGGCATCGCTAGACGTTGAGGCGGATCGGCATCACCAGGTAGCGGAAGTCGTCCCCCTCGACCGGCTCCAGCAGCCCCGGTCGCAGCGGCGAGATCAGCCGCACCAGCACCTCGTCGCCGGCGACGCTTTCGATCCCCTCGCGGAGGAACTCGGGGTTGAAGCCGATCTCCAGCGGCTCGCCCTCGAAGGCGGCGGGCATCGTCTCCCGCGCGTCCCCCACGTCCGGCGTCTCCGCCGCGACCGTCAGCTCCCCCGAGTCGAAGGAGAGCCGCAGCGGCGCGTTGCGCTGCGCCAGCTGGCTGACCCGGCGGGTGACGTCGAGGAAGTCGGAGCGCGGCAGCCGCACGTCGTGCTCGTAGGACTCCGGCAGGAGCTGTCGAAAGTTGGGGAACTGCCCGTCGATCAGCCTCGTGGAGAGGAGGATCGACCCTGCCCGGAAGACGGCCTGGTTGGTCAGCAGTGAGATCGAGGCCTCGCCCGCACCCTCCGAGGAGAGGATGCGACCAAGCTCCCGCAGCGCCCGCG
>DASUQZ010000096.1:0-2664 GCA_036280335.1 Solirubrobacterales bacterium | reverse complement strand
GGGAATCGCCTCGGTCGCGGGCTCGGGATCCTCGAGCTTCAGCCGCCGGATCGGCGGCGGGTAGGTCAGTGACTCCACGTTCCAACCTTTCTCGCGCGGCGGTGGACGACGTCGACGGCCGCGTTCAGGGCCAGGACCATCAGCAGCAGGACGAAAGCCGCCGCGTAGGCTTTCTGCGGCTGGTTGAGGTTCCCCGTTGGGGAGGCCTCGTAGACGAAGTTGGTGAGGGTGGTGCCGGCCCCGCGCAGGAAGTTGAACGGGAAGGGCGCGCCTTCGACCGGGGCGAAGTTCTGGGTCGCGCCGAGGAGGACGACGATGATCGCGGTGTCGCCGATGATCCGGCCGAGCCCGAGCATCGCCCCGGTCGCGACCTGCGGCCGGCAGGTGGGGAGGAGGATGCGCCGCGTCGTCGCCGCCTTCGTCTTGCCGACCGCGTAGGAGGCCTCGCGGACGTGGCGGGGGATCGAGTTGAGGCCCTCGCGGACGCTGGCGACGATCAGCGGCAGCGCCACTAGCGAGAGCATCACCCCGGCGGCGAAGAAGGAGCGGCCAAAGACGACCCCCTCGGAGGTGCGGCTGAGGAAGCCGAGCGCGGTCGAGGAGAAGATCACCGTGCCGAAGAGGGCGAGGACGATCGAGGGGATGCCGGCGATCGCCTCGATCGTCGATTCGGTGACCCGGGCGAGCGCCGCGGGACGGCCGTACTCGACCAGCCAGATCGCGATCGCCACCCCGGTCGGGAGGGCGATGGCGATGCCGATGGCGGCGACGATCATGGTGCCGATGAAGGCGTCGGAGAAGCCGCCGGTTTCGGCCTCGCTGAAGCCCGCCGCGGCCGGCGTCCAGAGCATTTCCGGGCGCAGGAACTTGACCCCCTGGACGAACAGGTAGACGACGATCGCCACCGCGATCGCGCAGAAGAGCAGGCCGAGGGTCCAGCAGATCGCCAGCCCGACCCGGTCGGTGAGGCTCCAGGTGGCGCTGCCCTCGACAGCGCCCTTGCGCTTGTGGGCGCCCGGCGGGTCCTGCTGCAGGGGCGGGGGGACGGGAGGGACCGTGACCGTCGGGTTTTGCATCGAGGACTCCATCAGGGCATCAGGTACTTGCGCATCGCCCGCCGGGCGGTCCAGCCGGCGAGGGAGAAGAGGGCGGCGGAGAAGAGCAGGACCGCGGCGATCGAGAAGAGGGTCGCGTTGAACGGCGGCGAGCTCAGCTGGTCGATGTTCTTGACGATCGTCGGCGCCAGCGGCCGCGAGGGCTCGTAGATGAAGATCAGCCCGTCGGCGGGGTTGGGGGCGAAGGCGACCGAGCCGGAGATCATCGCCAGCATCACCGCCTCGCCGATCGCCCGGGCGACGGCGAGCACGGTGCCGGCGACGATCGCCGGGCGGGCGCTGCGGACGCCGATCTTCCAGGTGGTCCGCCAGCGGTTGACGCCGAGCCCGAGCGATCCCTCCAGCCAGCCCGGTTTCACCGCCCGCAGGCCGTCGCTGAAGATCGAGACCATCAGCGGCGCGATCATGATCGTCAGCACGAGGACCGCGGCGATCAGGCTGTAGCCGGTGAGGGAGATGACGCCGGCTACCGAGGCCTTCTGCTCCTCGGTGACCAGGTGGTTGCCGATGAACGGGACGAGGACCAGAACCCCGAGCAGGCCGTAGATGACCGAGGGGACGCTGGCCAGGAAGCGGATCACCGGCTGGAGGATGTTGCTCATCCATTCCGGCGCGAACTCGACGATGAAGACGGAGATGAAGAGGGCGGAGACGAGGGCGATCGAGACGGCGGCGCCGGTGATCAGCAGCGTGCTCCAGAGCAGCGGCCAGGCGTGGAAGGTGTAGACGTATTCGCCGCTGGTCTGGGCCGAGAGCGAGATCGCGTTGAGCTGCTCTTCGACGTCGCCGGAGCCGCTGAACCAGGCGAGGCCGTTATGGGAGAACGAGGGCCAGGCGCGGACGAAGACGGTGACGATCAGCGCCAGCAGCAGCGCGACGACCCCGCAGACCAGCGCGACGAGCATCCGCTCGACGCGCTGGTCCGACCACTTCGGGCCGTACTCCTGGGGGAGCTGCTCCTCCAAGGCCTACTTCTTGTTGAAGGCGGGGACGCCGCCGGCTTTGGAGATGACCGATCCGGCGAGCTTGCTGCGCCGGGCCCAGTCGACGAACTTGAGCAGCGCTTTCGGGCTCGAGCTTCCGTCGCCCGGGAGGACGAGGAAGATGTAGCGCGAGAGCGGGTACTTCAGCGGCTCGACGCTGATCTTGCCCGGGGCGCAGGGGACGCCGTTGACCTTGAGGGTCTTGAGTCCCTTTTTCTGCCAGGCGAGGCCGGCGTAGCCGATCGCGTTCGGGTCCTGCTTGACCGCGTTGACGACGAGGCCGTCGGCGGTCAGGGCGTTGACGTTGGACGCCGGCGGCTCGTTGTTCAGCACCGCCTGGAGGAAGAAGTTGTAGGTCCCTCCGTTGGTGTCGCGGCCGACCGGGTCGATCGTCGTCCCGAGGCTGGATCCCACCTGACTCCAGTTGGTGATCAGCCCACGGTAGATGTCGTGGGTGGTCTGGACGCTGATGTTGCTCAGCTTGTTCTTCGGGTTGACGTCCATGCAAAGGCCGTCGAGGTAGAGCTTGATGTAGGTCGTCCCGGCGTCGCTGGGAAGCGGGGTGC
>DASUQZ010000095.1:0-4831 GCA_036280335.1 Solirubrobacterales bacterium | reverse complement strand
ATCACCGAACTGCGAGAAGCCTCTCGATAGGGGTCTGAGCTACGCGAGGCGCGCGGCATAAGGCGCACCGCTGGAGGGTTCGCCCCCGACCCTCTGAAAAGATGCGGTGCGTGAGCCAAAACGGTGATGTGCAACGAGGGCATTACGACGGTCCGCAGGAGCGCCTGTACGCGGTCCGTGGCGCCGTCCAGGCCGAGGCCAATGAGCCGGCGGCGATTCTCTCGGCGACCGAGGAGCTGATGCGGGCGCTGATCGAGCGCAACCGGCTCGAGCCGGAGGCGATGGTCAGTTGCCTGTTCACGACGACCGAGGACCTCGATGCCGAGTTCCCGGCGGTGGCGGCGCGGGACCTGGGGCTGACAACGGTGCCGCTGATGTGCTGCCGGGAGATCCCGGTCCCCGGCTCGATGCCGCGGGTGATCCGGGTGATGCTGCACTTCTACGCGCCGGCCGGCCACGAGCCGGTCCACGTCTACGTCGGCGCGGCGCAGAAGCTGCGGACCGATCTCGAGGCCGCCCAGTAGGCGCCTCGGCAGCCGTCCGTCAGAATCAGGGCCGATGACGATCACCTTCGCGGAGAAGCTCGCCCGCATGCCGGGCTACCAGGCCGGGGTCCCGACCGGGCAGGCGCCCGAGGCGATCGCCTCGGGCAACATCGCCCAGCTCGCCTCCAACGAGTCGCCCTTCCCGCCGCACCCGAAGGTCGTCGAGGCGATCGCGAACGCTGCCGGGGCGATGCACCGCTACCCCGACCCCGACGCCACCCTGCTGCGCCGCCGCCTCGCCGAGCGCTACGAGACCGAGCCGGGTCGCATCGCCGTCGGCAACGGCTCCTGCGAGATCCTCCTCGCCGCCGCCGAGGCGCTCTGCGAGCCGGGGGCGGAGATCGTCTACGCCTGGCCCTCGTTCTCGATGTACCCCTACCTGCCCGCGCTGACGGGCGCCCGCGAGGTCCGCGTCCCGCTCGCCGAGGGCGACGTCCACGACCTCGACGCGATGGCGACCGAGGTGACCGCGGCGACCCAGCTGCTGATCGTCTGCAACCCGAACAACCCGACCGCGACGCACATCCCCGCGGCGGAGATCGCCGCCTTCTGCCAGCGGATCCCCCCGCACGTCACCGTCATCCTCGACGAGGCCTACGTCGAGTTCCAGACCCACGACGACCCCGACGCCACGCTGGACCTGCTCAAGGACTTCCCCAACCTGGTCGTCCTCCGCACCTTCAGCAAGTGCTACGGCCTCGCCGGGCTGCGGGTCGGGTACGCGATCGGCTCCGCCGGCTTCCGCGCCGCGGTCGACGCCGTCCGCCAGCCCTTCAGCGTCAACGCCCTCGCCCAGGCGGCGGGGGCGGAGGCGGTTCTGCACCAGGACGACGTCCTGCGCCGGGTCGAGAGCACGATCGCCGCCCGGCTCACCGTCGAGGAGGGCCTGCGGGGGCTCGGCCTGCGCACCTCCGAGTCGCAGGCGAACTTCTCCTGGGTCCATCTCGGCGAGGCCGACGAAGCCGAGATCCTCGCCGGCCTCGCCGAGCGCGAAATCGCGGTCCGCCCCGGCAAGGCGCTCGGCGGCCCCGGTCACCTCCGCATCAGCTACGGCACCCCGGCCGAGAACGAGCGCCTCCTGCGCGGCCTGTCGGAATTACTTGACTAAAGCTGCACCCGTGATACAACCTCCGCAACGTGAGGTTGGACAAGCTGACATCCGCGAACGGCTCTGCTGCGCTCGGCGCCGCCGTCGCGCACGGCCATCCAACCTATTCCTATTGGCGATTTAGCTAGGCGTCCGGCCGGGCGGCGTCGTGCCGCGCGAAGACTTCACATCTTCCGGTCGGGCGCCGTCCACAGTTTGCGTCGCGTGTGCGCCGTCCGGCCCCGGCAGCAAGCGACCAGAAAGTACGATTTCTTGGGTTTGGAGAAAGGCGAAGGCAAAATGTTCATCGGCATGGAGGGGGCGAAACGAGATGGCGTCCGCGATCAGCGCATCGCGAAAATCGTCGAGCTGGCGCCGCCCGAACGGCTGCTGGAAGAACTGCCGCTCGGGAGCGAGCGGGCGAAAGCGGTAGTCAAGGGGCGCGAAGAAGTACGGGAAGTGCTGCAGGGAAAAGACCCGCGGCTGATGGTCGTCGTCGGCCCGTGCAGCGTCCATGACCCGAAAGCGGCGATGGAGTACGCGACGAAGCTGAGCGCGACGGCACGGGCGCTCGGCAACGAGCTGCTGGTGGTGATGCGCGTCTACTTCGAGAAGCCGCGGACGACGACGGGGTGGAAGGGCCTGATCAACGACCCGCACCTGGACGAAAGCGGCGACGTCAACGCGGGCCTGCGGATCGCCCGCAAGCTGCTGCTGGAAGTGCTGGACACGGGGCTGCCGATCGGCTGCGAGTTCCTCGACCCGATCACCCCGCAGTACATCGCCGACGCGGTCGCCTGGGGGGCGATCGGGGCGCGCACCTCCGAGAGCCAGACGCACCGGCAGCTCGCCTCCGGCCTCTCGATGCCGATCGGCTTCAAGAACCGCACCGACGGCAACATCCAGATCGCCGTCGACGCGGTGCGGGCGGCGGCGGCCTCGCACGCCTTCGCCGGGATCGACGACGCCGGCATGCCGGCAATCCTGCACACCACCGGCAACCCCGACTGCCACATCATCCTGCGCGGCGGCCACGGGGTGCCGAACTACCACCCGCCGGAGGTCGAGGACGCGCTGGTGACCCTCGGCGTCGCCGGGCTGCCGGAGCGGCTGGTGATCGACGCCTCCCACGACAACAGCGGCAAGGACCCGGAGAAGCAGTTCTTCGCGGCGGGGGACATCGCCGACCAGATCGCCGACGGCAACAAGGCGATCGTCGGGGTGATGCTGGAGTCGTTCCTGGAGCCGGGCCGCCAGAACCTCGTCCCGGGCGAGCCCCTCACCTACGGGCAGTCGATCACCGACGCCTGCATCGGCTGGGAGGACACCGTCTCGGCCCTGGAGCGGTTCGCCTCGGCCGTGGAGGCGCGACGCGGAGCATGAGGATCGCCGTCCTCGGGGTGGGCCTGATCGGAGGCTCGATCGGGCTCGCCGCGCGGCGGCGGCTGGAGGCCGAGGTGGTCGGGTGCGGGCGCAGCCCGGCCCGGCTCGAGCGGGCGGTGGAGCTGGGCGCGATCGACCGCGGCGCCGGCACGGTCACCGAGGCCTGCGAGGGCGCCGACCTGGTGGTCTGCGCCGGGCCGGTGGCGGTGCTGCCGGAGCAGGCTCGCGAGGCGCTCGCGGCAAGCGGACCGGAGACCGTCGTCACCGACGTCGGCTCGACCAAGGGCGAGCTGGTCGAAGCAGTCGGGGATGACGAGCGCTTCATCGGCGGCCACCCGCTGGCGGGGGCCGAGACGGCCGGGGTGGAAAACGCCCGCGCCGACCTCTTCGAGGGCGCGCGCTGGTACCTGACCCCGACAGAGCGCTCCAGCGGCCTCCTCTACGACCGCCTGCAGCGCACGGTCGCGGCGCTCGGCGCCCGGCCGCAGGCGATCGACCCGAAGAGCCACGACCGCCTGATGGCGACGGTGAGCCACCTCCCGCACGTGCTCGCCAACGTCCTCGCCTCCGAGGCGGGGCAATCGCTGACCCAGGACAGCGAACGGCTTCCCGACGTCGGGCCGAGCTTCCGCGACGCCACCCGCGTCGCCGGCTCCAACCCGGCGATCTGGGCCGACATCTTCGCCAGCAACCGCGAGGCGGTCGCCGGGTCCGTCGACTCGGTGGTCGAGCGACTGCAGGAGGCGGCCCGGCTGATCCGCGCCGGCGACCACGAGGCGTTGGCGGCCTGGCACGCGGCCGCCGGCGAGGACCGCCGCCGCCTGCTCGAAGGCGAGTCGGAGGCCGGGCCGCTGCGCGAGCTCCGCATCGTCGTCTCCAACAAGCCGGGGACGATCGCCGAGCTGGCCCTGACGCTCGGCGAGGCCGGGGTCAACATCGAGGACATGGCCCTGCACCCGGCCCCGGACATGACCTCGGGCGCGGTCTCCCTCTGGGTCGGGGGCGAAGAGCAGGCGCGCAAGGCCCAGGACCTCGTCCGCGGCCTCGGCCACACCGTCAGCGTCGTCGACGGCGACGAGTCCTAGGCCCTCCCACTAGGGTCGCCCGATGAGCCGCACCCGCTTCGCGCCTTCAGGACCGCTGCACGGTTCCCTGCGGCCGCCCTCGGACAAGTCGATCTCACATAGGGCGGCGCTGATCGCGGCGATGGGGGATGGGGAGACGGTGGTGGAGGGGTACCTCGATGCCGCCGACACCCGCTCGACGCTGGGGGCCGTAAGGGCACTGGGCGCAGAGATATCGGAAAAAAGGCTGGGTAAGGGGGAGGCGGCTGGGCGCGCGCACGGGCTTCAGCTGCGGATAAAGGGCGTGGGCCTGCGGAACCCCGAATCGACCGATATCGACGTCGGCAATGCCGGAACGTTGCTCCGCCTGCTGCCGGGATGGCTGGCGGGGCAGGAGGGAGGCGAGTGGACGCTCGACGGCGACGAGTCGATCCGCAAGCGGCCCGTAGACCGCATCGCTGTGCCGCTGCGCGAGATGGGCGCCGACCTGAGCGCACGGGAAGACCGTCTGCCACCGCTCGAGGTCCGGGGCGCGCCGCTTCACGGCATCACCTACGAGATGCCGATCGCCAGCGCCCAGGTGAAGTCCTGCCTTCTCTTTGCAGGGCTGCTCGCTCAAGGAGAGACGCGGGTGGTCGAGCCGGCGTCGAGCCGCGACCACAGCGAGCGGATGCTTTCCGCCGCCGGCGCCGAGGTCCGCCGTGATGGTGACGCGGTCGTGGTTCATCCTGCGGAGCAACTCGAACCAGGCG
>DASUQZ010000094.1:0-9440 GCA_036280335.1 Solirubrobacterales bacterium | reverse complement strand
GGAGGAGTACGAGGACGTCGAGGTGAGGACGGAGGTGATCCGCGCCCGCAAGGTCGGTGCCGGGATCCTCGAGGCGGCCCGGCGCACCGGCGCGGAAGCGATCGTGATCGGGGGAGAGGCGCCGACCAAGATCCGCGGCGGGGCGATGATCGGCGGCATCGGCGCCGCCAAGCCGGCGGAGATCGGCGCCGCCACCGAGTACGTGCTGAAGAAGGCCCCCTGCAGGGTCCTGCTCACGGCTCCGCCGGAACCCGAGTAGCGGTCTAGTATCCGCACCTATGTTCGTTCTGATCGTCGGCTGCGGACGGGTCGGCTCCTCGGTGGCCCGGACCATGCTGCGCGAGGGGCACACGGTCTCCTGCCTCGACGAGGACCCCGAGTCCCACGCCCGCCTCGAGGTGGGCCTGGAGAAGGGCTGGGAGGACCTCGGCGGCCAGTTCACGGTCGGCGCCGGCCTCGAGACCGAGGCGCTGGAGGCGGCCGGGATCGGCCAGGCCGACGTCTTCATCGCCTCCACCGACGGCGACAACACCAACATCGTCATCGCCCAGATCGCCCAGCGCCGCTACGAGGTGCCCTGCGTGGTCGCCCGCGTGCTCGACCCGCTGCGGGCCGAGTGGTACCAGCGCCAGGGTCTCAACACCGTCTGCCCGACCCGGGTCGCGATCGACATGCTCGAGGCCGCCGTCCGCGACGCGGCCGGGCGTGGCGGCGCTCCCGACGACGCCGCCGCGGCGGCATAGGAGCCGGGCCGGACCATGTACATCATCATCGTCGGAGCGGGCAAGGTCGGCTGGAACCTGGCGCGGGAGCTGCTCGACAAAGGCCACGAGGTGACCCTGATCGAGAGCGACCGGCGCCGCTACCTGACCGTCGAGCAGGAGCTCGAGCACAACATCTCCTACGGCGACGCCTCCGAGCTCTGGGTGCTGGAGCGGGCCGGGATCCAGCGCGCCGACATGGTGATCGCGGTCACCGGCGACGACGAGGACAACATGCTGATCTGCCAGGTGGCGAAGGAGAAGTACCTGGTCGACCAGATCATCGCCCGCGTCAACAATCCCCGCAACCGGCAGCACTTCGACCTGCTCGGGATCAGGCCCTCGGTCTCCGCCACCGACCTGATCCTGCGCCTGCTCGAGCACGAGGTGCCCGAGTACGGCCTCGTCCACCTGCTCGACCTGCAGGAGGAGCAGCTGGAGATCATCGAGATGCTGCTCGGCAAGGACTCGAGCGTCACCGGCCGCCGGGTCGGCGACCTGAAGATGCCCGACGGCAGCCTGCTGATCTCGGTCCTGCGCGCCGGCAAGGGCTTCGTGCCCAGCGCCGACACCGTGCTAGAGGAAGGGGACGAGATCCTCGCCGTCCTCGACCCGGGCAAGGAGGACGAACTGAAGGCCCTCTTCGGCCCCGAAGGCAGCGGCAGCAACGGCGCGTAGGGCCGCTGCGAAACGGACGCTAACCGGCAATGGCAGATCGTGAAGTCGATTTCCTCCTGATCGGCGGCGGCATGGCCTCCGCGCACTGCGCCACCGAGCTGCGCCGCCGCGGCGCGGAGGGATCGATCCTGCTGGTCGGGCGCGAGCCGGAGCCGCCCTACGAACGGCCGCCGATCTCCAAGGACTACCTGAAGGGCGACGCCGGCCGGGAGGACGCCTACATCCAGTCGCCGGCGTGGTACGAGGAGAACGGGGTCGAGCTGCTGACCGGGCGCAACGTGCTCGGCCTGGACGTCGAGGCGCGGACGGCGAAAGTCCAGGGCGGGGAGGAGGTCGGCTTCGACAAGGCCCTCTTCGCCACCGGGGCCATGGTCAACATCCTCCGCGTCGAGGGGGCCGAGAACGAGGGGATCCACTACCTGCGCGCCTTCGGCAACGCCGACGCGATCCGGGCCGAGGCCGAGGAGGCCGAGCACGTGGTCCTGATCGGCGGCAGCTACATCGGCTGCGAGGTGGCGGCGACGCTGACGGCGCGGGGGACGAAGTGCACGATCGTGGCGATGGAGGACGTGGCGCTCTCGCGCAGCTTCGGGGAGACGGCCGGCCGCTGGTTCCAGGAGCGGCTCGAATCCCACGGCGTCGCCTGCCACGGCGGCGAGACGCTGAGCGCCTTCGAGGGCGACGGCCGGGTGCGCGGCGTGGTCACCGAGAGCGGCCTGGTGGTCGAGGGCGACATGGTCGTGGTCGGCGCCGGGGTGCGCCCCGACGCGATGCTGGCGCAGCGGGCGGGGCTGGCAGTCGACGGCGGGATCGCCTGCGACTCGAAGCTGCAGACCTCGGTCCCCGGTATCTACGCCGCCGGCGACTGCTGCTCGTATGAGAGCGTCGTCCACGGCCGCCGCGTCCACGTCGAGCACTGGGACGTGGCGATGCAGCAGGGGATCCACGCCGCCGCCAACATGCTCGGCGCCGACAGCGACTACGAGGTCGTGCCCTACTTCTTCAGCGATCTCGCCGACTGGGCGAGCCTCGAGTACGTCGGCCCCGCCTACGAGTGGGACCGGGAGGTCTGGCGCGGCGACCCGGAGGGCGGCGAGTTCTCCGTCTGGTACCTGCAGGGCGACCGCGTGGCCGGCTGCCTCAGCGTCGGCCGCTCCGAAGAACTGGCGCAGGCGCGGCAGATGATCGCCGAGGGCACTCCCTTCGCGGGATGAGCCGCGGAGCGGCCCCCATTTTCCGAGTCCCTTATTCTGAGAGACGCCGTTGCGGCCTGGTGTAATGGCAGCACGCCTCGCTCTGGACGAGGTAGTCGGGGTTCGAGTCCCTGGGCCGCAGCTTTCCCTAACCCCCTGCAAAGCCGTCGAATCGCTTTGCTAGCGTCGCCCCCGTGAGGATCCCCGCCCACAAGCCGATCGTGCTCCTGCTGGCCGCTCTGGCGGCCCTCCTCATCGCCGGCTGCGGCGGTGGCGACGACGAGACGACCGAAACGGCGCCGGTCACGACCGAAGAACCGCAGACGCTGACGAAAGCGGAGCTGATCGAGCAGGGGGATGCGATCTGCGCCGAGGTCAACGCGGCGGTGGGCGCTCTCGGCGCCGAAGCCGAAGAAGCGACCGTCCCCGACACGATCGAAAAAAGCGCCAACCTCTACACGGGGATGATCGAACGGATCCAGGACCTCGGCAGGCCTGAGGGCGACGACGGCAGCTACGCCGAATTCATGGAAGCCGCGGAAGAGTTCGCGAAGGTGGAGGGCGAAGTGAAGCTCGCCGCCGAACGCGAAGACACCACGGCGCTGGGCGAAGCGGCGACGGAAGCCGCCCCCGCCCTCGAAAACTTCCAGGAAGCCGCGGAAGAGTACGGCTTCGAGGACTGCGCCGAAGGCCCCAGCGAACCGACCAGCGCCGGCACCGCCCCCGAAGGCGCCGAACCCGGCGC
Source organism: Solirubrobacterales bacterium (assembly GCA_036280335.1). GTDB lineage: Bacteria > Actinomycetota > Thermoleophilia > Solirubrobacterales > 70-9 > VAYN01. Next base: position 6,063 of record DASUQZ010000094.1, on the reverse strand, counting down.
CGAAGAATTCGAAGGCGGCGAAGAAGAAGGCGGGATCGAACCCGAAGCGGAATTCGAAGAAGAAGCCGCTCCCGAAGAAGAAATCGTCCCCGAAGAAGAAGCCGCCCCCGAAACCGGCGGCGCCGGCGGCGGCGCCGAAGCAGCCCCTGAAGAAGGCGGCGGCGAATCCGGCGGCAGCGAATCGGGCGGCGTAGGCCCCGGCTGAGCTAAGACGGCTGCAAACCGGCGCATCTCGGAGCACCAGCTCTTTCGCGAGTCTGTCTGAACCCGTCTATAGCACGGGTTCAGACAGACTCGCGAGCGTCAGGCAGCTGATTCCGACCAGGCGCCGTAGAGCCTGGAGTACGGCCCGCCGGCGGTGATGAGGTCGTCGTGGGTTCCCTGCTCGGCGATCTGGCCGTCTTCGAGGACGACGATCTTGCCGGCGCGGCGGATCGTGGAGAGGCGGTGGGCGATGACGATCGCGGTGCGGCCGTGGAGGAGGCGCTCGAGGCCGTGCTCGATCGTCTTCTCGGTGCGGACGTCAACGTTGGAGGTGGCCTCGTCGAGGATGAGGATGCTGGGCTCGGCGAGCAGGGCGCGGGCGAAGGCGACGAGCTGGCGCTGGCCGGCCGAGAGCTGGATGCCGCGCTCGCCGACCTGGGTGTCGAGGCCGTCGGGCAGGGCGTCGACGAACTCGGTCGCGCCGACGGCGGCGATCGCCGCCTCGATCTCCTCCTCGGTCGCCTCCGGCCGCCCGAAGGCGACGTTCTCCCGGACGCTGCCGGAGAAGAGGAAGCCCTCCTGCGGCACGATCCCGAGCTGGCGCCGCAGCGCCCGCTGCCGCACCCCGCGCAGGTCGTGCCCGTCGACCCGCACCGTCCCCTTCTGCGGGTCGTAGAAGCGGGCGACCAGCTTCGCGAAGGTCGACTTGCCGGCGCCGGTGGCGCCGACCAGCGCCAGCGTCTGCCCCGGCGGGACGTGGAGGTCGACGTCGCGCAGCGCCCACCTGCCCTCTCCTGCCTCGCCCTCCTCGCCGTAGGAGAACCAGACCCCCTCGAGCTCGATCTCCCCGCGCAGCTCGCCCGGGTCGATGGCGCCGGGCGCGTCGACCATGTCGGGCTCGGTGTCGAGGAGGTCGAAGATCTTGTCGAGGGCGGCCATTCCCTGCTGGTAGGTCGTGTAGAGCTGGGAGAGCTGCTGGATCGGGTCGAAGAAGGTGTTCAGGTAGCCGACGAAGGCGACGATCACGCCGACCTGGATCGCCCCGTCGATCGCCTGGCTGCCGCCGTAGAGGAGGATCGCCGCGGTGCCGACGGCCGAGAGCAGTTCCACCGCCGGGAAGTAGGAGGCGTTGAGGTAGACGGTCTTCATGTTGGTCTGCCGGTTGGCCTCGTTCAGCTCGGTCATCTCGTCGAGGTGACGCGGCTCCTGCCCGAAGCTGCGGACGACGCGGACGCCGCTGAGGGACTCCTGCAGGTAGGCGGTGATCGCCGCGATCCGCTCCCGCGTGGCCCGGTAGGCCCCCGCGGAGACGATCCGGAAGACCAGGCTCGCCACCGCCAGCAGCGGGAAGGTGAGGAAGGTGACCAGCGCCAGCTGCAGGTCGAGCAGGAGCAGGATCACCACCACCCCGAGCAGGGTCAGGGTGCTGGAGAACATCGTCACCACCCCGGTGGTGACGAGCTGGTTGAGCGCCTCGATGTCGTTGGTCATCCGCGAGATCAGGACGCCGGGGCTGCGACGGGTGAAGAAGCCGATCGACATCGACTGGATGTGGACGAAGACCCGCTCGCGCAGGTCCTGCAGGACGCGCGTCCCGACCCAGCCGACCATGTAGGTCTGCAGGTAGCTGGCGCCGGCATAGAGGACCGCGACGGCGACGAAGGCCACGACGATCCGGTCGAGGGCGCCGACGTCGCCGGCGAGGATCCCGGAGTCGATCGCCCTCCCCGCCAGGTAGGGGGGCGCCAGCGCGGCCGCGGTCGCCAGCAGCATCCCCACGAACATCAGCGCCACCCGGCCGCGGTACGGGCGCAGCTGGGCGACCAACCAGCGCACCTTGCGGCCGCGCTGATCCTCGCCGCGGACCAGCTTCCAGAGGGCCACGAAGAGGCGCCCGATGTTGCCGATGTCGGGCCCGCCCCTCACAGCCGCGCCATCTCCTCGCGCTCCTCGAGGTCGCGCTGCAGGAAGACCGAGTCGGCGAGGCCGTGCTCGGCGATCTCGCGGTAGAAGCCGCAGCCCTCCATCAGCTCCGCGTGGGAGCCGCGGTCGACGATCCGGCCGCCGTCGAGGACGACGATCTCGTCGGCGAGCGAGACGGTGGAGAGGCGGTGGGCGATGATGAAGGTGGTCCGGCCCGCCATCGCCTCCCGCAGGCCGGCTTTGATCGCCGCCTCGGTGGTGGCGTCGACCGAGGAGGTGGCGTCGTCGAGGATCAGGATCCGCGGGTCGGCGAGCAGGGCGCGGGCGATCGCGACCCGCTGGCGCTGGCCGCCGGAGAGGGTGAGGCCGCGCTCGCCGACGCGGGTCTCGTAGCCGCCGGGCAGATCGCGGATGAAGGCGTCGGCCTGGGCGCGCCGCGCCGCCGCTTCGATCTCCTCCAGCGAGGCTCCGGGCCGCGCGTAGGCGATGTTCTCGGCGACGGTGGCGGTGAAGAGAAAGCTGTCGTCGGCGACGAAGGCGATCTCCGAGCGCAGCGAGCCGACGTCCACCTCGCGCACGTCGGCGCCGTCGACGAGCACCGTCCCCTCGTCGGGGTCGTAGAGGCGGGCGATCAGCGCCACCAGGCTCGTCTTGCCCGAGCCCGACGGGCCGACCAGCGCAACCGTCCTGCCTTCCTCGACCTCGAGGTCGACGCCGTTCAGCGCCGGCACCTCCTCCGCGCCCTCGTAGCGCAGCGTCACGCCGCGCAGCTCGACGCGGCCGCCGCCGGGCGGCAGCGCCGGCGCCTCCGGCGGGCTCTCGATGCGCGGCTCGCGGTCGAGGATCTCGAAGAGGCGGTTGCCCGAGGCGATCGCCCGCTGCGCCATCCCCATCGTCATCCCCAGCGAGCGCATCGGCCCGGCCAGCATCGCCAGGTAGGTGTAGAAGGCGGTGAAGTCGCCGAGGCTGAGGTTGCCGTCGATCACCTGGCGGCCGCCGACCAGCAGGACCAGGGCGATCCCGAGCTGCGGCAGGAACCCGATCAGCGGGTTGAAGAAGGCGCGCAGGCGGGTCGCGTAGATGCTCTGGTCGAACACGCGCGTCACCGCCCGCTGGAAGCGGCGCAGCTGGTGCTCCTCGCGGGCGAAGGCCTTGACGATGCGGATGCCGGAGACGTTCTCCTCGGCCTCCGCGGTCAGCTCGGCGATCCGCTGCTGGACCTCCTGCTGGGCGGGGCGGGAGACGCGGTTGTAGCGGGAGGCGACGTAGACGACGAGCGGCGCCGGGGCCAGCGCGATCAGCGCCAGCCAGGGGTCGATCGCGAACATCACCGCGCTCGCCAGCGTGATCGTCAGCAGGTTCTGGGTGATGAAGATGAGGCCGTAGCCGAGGAAGAAGCGGATCGACTGCAGGTCGACGGTCGCCCGCGACATCAGCTGCCCGGTCTGCTGGGAGTCGAAGAAGCCGAGCTCGAGCCGCTGCAGGTGGGCGTAGAAGGTCTGCCGCAGGTCGAACTCGACCCCGAGCGAGACCTTGCCCGCGACCACGCGCCGGACCACGATCAGCCCCAGCCGCAGCACCGCGGCGCCGAGGATCACCAGCGAGAGCGGCAGCAGGTCGGGCTTGTTCCCCGCCTCGATCGCGTTGACGGCGCGGCCGATCAGCCAGGGGATCAGCACCGTCATCCCCATCGCCGCCCAGGCGAAGATCAGCGAACCCCACAGCTGCGCCCGGTAGGGGCGCAGGAATCCCATCAGCCGCCGGTAGGTTCGCACCCCCCGACTATACAAAGTGAAGTATTGGAGTGGAGCGGGTTATTCCAGGCGTGCCGCGGCCTTGGCGCTGGGAACTTTGCCCTCGTCGCACGGTTTCGGGCCGTGGCGGGGGCGGGGGAGGATCTGGAAGTTGGTCGCGTCGTTGAACTGCGTCGTCTTGCCGTTGTTCTGGGCGAGATTGACGATCAGCCGGTAGAAGCCGGGGGGGAGGTCGTGGTAGTAGATCTCCGGCCTGGTGGCGGGGGAGTAGCTGCCGGCGGTGCCGATCCGCTCCGCGAGGACGCCGTTGGGACCGGCGTGGTCAGCGTAGTCGAACGAGGCGCCTTCGAGGCGGCCTTTGCCGACGGGGCTGTTGATCGCGTCCTGGAGTTTCTTCGGGTCGACGCAGTCCGGGACGCGGTTGAGGCTGAAGCGGATGTGACCCTGGCCGAGCTGGGGTTCGCCGCCGAACTGGCCGGGGGCCAGCTGGAAGTTGCGCACCTCCACCTCGACCACCGCGGCGCGGCTGTTCTGGCGGGCGCCGTTGCGGGGGGAGATGATCTCGACCGCGGGTTCGCCGAAGGCGCCCGGTTCCTCGGCCTGCGCCCGCTCCGAGCTCTCCGACCCGCCGAAGACGAGCGCGAGAGCGATCGCCGCGGCCGCCAGCGCCACCGCCACGAGGGTTGCCTTCCTTGCCCGCATCGGAGCGGGAAGACTACGCGGATGGCGGCCGCGCCCGCCCTCATCGCTAACCTCCGCGCCTCCGCGATGAGCCCTGCCAACCAACTCGCCTACCGGATCGGCGCCGCCGCCCGCCAGCCCGCCAACTGGGTCCAGCTGCTCAAATTCGGCCTCGTCGGCGGCTCGGGCTACCTGGTCAACCTCGCGGTCTTCGCGCTTTTGACCGGCAGCCTGGACTTCCATCCCGCCCTGGCGGCGGTGGGGGCATTCACCGTGGCCGTCACCAACAACTTCCTCTGGAACCGGCACTGGACCTTCGGGGCCGGCGACGGCCCCGCCCACTTCCAGGCGGCGCGCTTCTTCACCGTCAGCGTTGCCTCCCTGGGCCTCAACCTCGCGGTTCTCCAGCTGCTTCTCGTCAGCAGCACCCTCGGCGAGCTCCCGGCGCAGGCGATCGCCGTCGCCGCGGCCATGCCCTTCAACTTCCTGGGCAACCGTCTCTGGACCTTCGCCTGAGACCGCTCGGCTAGCCTTGGGCTCGTGAGCACGAGCAGGCCGAACTACGACCCGCAGGCGATCGAGGCCGCGCGCCAGGAGGCGTGGCAGAGGCGCGGGGACTTCGAGGCGCCGCAGCCGAAGGACGGGCAGGAGCGGGTCTACGTCAAGCCCTCCAGCCCGTTCACCTCGGGCAACCTGCACATGGGGCACGTCCGCGACTACGCGATCGGCGACTCCTACTCGCGCTTCCGCCGGGGCCGCGGCGACGCGGTCCTGTTCGGGTTCGGCTTCGACGCCTTCGGCCTCCCCGCCGAGCTGGCGGCGATCGAGCGGCAGATCCCGCCGGCCGAGTGGGTCGAGCAGTGCGGCGAGCGGATGCTGGGGCAGATGAAGCGGCTCGGCTTCTCCTTCGACTACGACCGCGTTTTCTACAGCTCCGACGAGGGGCAGTACCGCTGGTCGCAGTGGCTCTTCACGACCCTGCTCGAGCGCGACCTGATCTACCGCGCCGACGCCACCGTCGACTGGTGCGACACCTGCCAGACCACGCTCGCCTCGATCCAGGTCGAGGACGGCCGCTGCTGGCGCTGCCACAACGAGGTGCGGCTGATCCGGCGGCCGACCTGGTTCCTGCGCATCACTCCCTACCTGGAGGAGAACGACCGCAACATCGAGCTCCTGCAGGAGAGCGGCAAGTGGGACGAGCTCTCGCTCGCCACCCAGCGCTACATCCTCGGCCGCTCCGACGGGGTCGAGGTCGAGCTCGACGGCGGCGAGGGCCGCTCGCTGACCGTCTTCACTCCGCACCGCAAGCACGCCGGCCTCGCCAGCTTCGTCCTCCTCTCGCCCCGCCATCCCGATGTGGACGCCTGGGCGACCGACCCCGCTGCCCGCGAGGAGCTGGAGAAGATGCGCTCCGGCGGCTGGGAGCGCAGCGCCCGCGACGCCCGCTCGGTGCCGCTGGTCGACACCGGCAACTCGATCGCCGGCCCCGACGGCTCCC
>DASUQZ010000093.1:0-13294 GCA_036280335.1 Solirubrobacterales bacterium | reverse complement strand
GGCCACGGCCCGCCGGCGCTGCCGCTCTGGTTCACCTTCTGGAAGCAGGGGTTGGCGCTGTTGCAGAGCGGGAGGCCGAACTGGCTGCTGTAGGCGTTGAGGTCGGCGGCGATGCGGGGGTGGTCGTAGGCGTCGACGATCGCGATCGTCTGTCCCGCGGGGGCCGCGCTCGGCAGCCCGTAGGCACCCCGGAACTGGGCGGGACCGTAGCCGGCGGGAGCGGTGGTGACCTGCGGAGTCCCCTTGGCATTGGTGACGACGTGAGCACGGCACCTGGCGTTGCCGTCGGCAGCCGGGCCAGGGCAGACCGGCCGCTGCGCCGCAGCGGCCGCGGTGGCGCTCAGCGCAAGGCAGGCGGCGATCGCCCCCATCACCAGCGAGAACCTGATTTGAAACCCATGCGTACTCACACCGAACCCCTTTCGTCCGCCAAAGTCCGCGGCATCCTACCCGGGAGTCGGCGAATTGGTGCGAAATTCCTGTCAGGTGCTCAGGCCTGCGAGCCGGCTCGCAGGCGGTCGAGGGCGCTCGCGATCCGCGAGACGCCCTCGGCGGCGCGGTCCGCGGGGACCGGCGCGAAGGAGAGGCGGAGGCTGTTCTCGCCCCCATCGATCATGAAGTCGGGGCCGGCGACGAAGGAGACACCCTCCTCCTTGGCCGCGGCGAGGAGGGCGGCGCTGTCGCTGCCCTCGGCGAGGTCGAGCCAGAGGAAGTAGCCGCCGTCGGGGACGACGAACTTGGCCTCCGGGATCCGCTCCCGCAGGGCCTCGACCAGCGCCTCGCAGCGCGCCTTCAGCTCGCCCTTGACGAACTCGATGTTGCGGTCGAGCTCGCCGCTGCGGCAGAGCTCGAGCACGATCGCCTCGGCCAGCATGTTCGGCGAGATGTAGGTCTCGTTGGCCTTTTTCGCCAGCTTCTTGATCTCCTCGGCGGGGCCGGCGAGGTAGCCGACGCGGACGCCGGGGCTGACCGTCTTCGAGAAGGAGGAGGCGTGGACGACCTTGCCGCCCTCGTCCATCGAGAGCATCGTCGGCAGCGGCTCGCCCTCGAAGGGGAGCTCGCGGTAGGGGTCGTCCTCGAAGATCCAGAAGTCGTGCTCGGCGGCGAGCGCGACCAGGCGCCGGCGCTTCTCCTCCGAGAGCGTGCAGCCGGCCGGGTTGTGGGCGTTGGCGATCACGTGGGCGAGCTTGATCGGCCCCCCCTCGAGCGCCGCTTCCAGCTGCCCGACGTCGAGGCCGTCGGCCTCCAGCCGCACCGGCACAAGCTCGACGCCGAGCTGCTGCAGGAGGAGCAGGGTGCGGTCGTAGGTCGGCTGCTCGACGACGACGCGGTCGCCGGGACCGAGCAAATGCTGGAAGAGCATCGCCCCCGCCTCCAGGGAGCCGTTGGTGATCATCACCTGGGCGGGATCGAGGTCCCCGTGCCGCTCCGCAACCCACTGGCAGAGCCCCGGATGGCCGATCCCGACGCCGTAGGAGAGCGCCGTTTCCCAGTCGGAGGCAAGCGCCCGCGACGCCGCCTCCCGCACCTGCTCGTGGGGAAGGATGTCGGCGCTGGGAGCCCCCCGCGCAAACGAAATCGTGTCGCCCGCCATACGTCCTCGACCCTAGCAACGCCCCGCCGTCCCGGGACCTCCGGCCGTTGCGCCAATTCCAGCCGCAGCGGGGGGCGAATCCCAGGGGTGTCTGAGCTTGACCCACACATATGTCGGGAAAACTCAGACACGCCGGGCGGGAGAGGGAGATGGCCGACCTCGCGACGCGGCAGCACGGGGCGGTGTCGCATCGTCAACTACTGAACATCGGGTTCAGCAGGCGATGGATAGAGCGGCGGCTGGATGAGGGTCGGCTTCACCCGCTGCATCAAAACGTCTATGCGCTGGGGCATAGGCGGCTGGGACCGCGGGGGACGTGGTGGGCGGCGGTGCTCGCTTATGAGGAGGGAACCGTCCTCAGCCACCACACGGCCGCGGTGCTCTGGGGAATCCAGCGGCGGCGGAGCGGCCCGATCCATGTGACGGCGCCGGGCGGGCGCCAGGGAATCGAACGCCGGAAGAGGATCTGGGTCCACCGCTGCAAGATCGTTCCGGAGGATGTGACGAGACGAGATGGCTTGCCGGTCACCACCGTCGCCCGCACCCTTTTCGACTTCGCCGAAACCGCGCCATTCGATTCCCTGAAGAAGGCCGGGGAAGAGGCCGACCGGCTCAATCTGCTGCGGCTGCGGGAGCTGGAGCAGGTTTGTGACCGCGGTCGCGGGCGGCGGGCGCTTCGGCCGGTGCGACGGCTCATCGAGGAGCTGCGGCCACCGGACGAAGGTCGCTCGCCGCTGGAGACCCGCTTCGCTGCGTTTATCCGGGAGCACCGGCTGCCGCCACCGGTCCAGAACGTTCACGTGCTCGACCACGAGGTCGACGCCTTGTGGCCCGCAGCCAAGCTCATCGTCGAGCTCGACAGCTGGGAATACCACGGCCACCGCGCCGCCTTCGAGAGCGATCGCGCCCGCGACCCGAAGCTGCTGATCGCCGGCTACCGCACGATCCGCGTCACGCACCGCCGCCTCGACCGCGAAGCAGAGCAGCTCGCCTCGGAGATCCGCCAGCTGCTGGCGCTGCCAGCGCCCTGATCGCAGCCGGTCGCCTAAAGCGAGCGCAGCGTCTCGGCCGCGATCGCGGCCGTCTCAGTCGGGCTTTCGCCGACCCGCACGCCCTTCGCTTCGAGCGCGTCTTTCTTCGCCTGGGCGGTGCCCGAGGAGCCGGAGATGATCGCGCCGGCGTGGCCCATCTGCTTGCCGGGCGGCGCGGTGAAGCCGGCGATGTAGGCGACGACCGGCTTGGAGACCTCGGCGGCGATGAACTCGGCCGCCCGCTCCTCGGCGTCGCCGCCGATCTCGCCGACCATCACGATCAGCTCGGTGTCGGGATCGGCCTCGTAGAGCTTGAGGATGTCGATGAAGTCGGAGCCGACGATCGGGTCGCCGCCGATGCCGACGATCGAGGAGTTGCCGGTACCGGCCTGCTTCAGCTCGTTGCCGATCTGGTAGGTCAGGGTGCCGCTCTTGGAGACGACGCCGATCGGGCCCGGGTCGAAGAACTGGGCGGGGATGATCCCGACGTTGGCCTTGCCGGGCGAGAGGACGCCGGGGCAGTTCGGCCCGATCAGCCGCACCCCCGCCTCCTGCGCCTTCCAGTAGGTCTTCAGCATGTCGAGGACGGGGATGCCCTCGGTGATCGCGATCACCGTCTCGACCCCCGACTCGATCGCCTCGTCGATCGCCGGCGCGGCGAAGCGGGCCGGGACGAAGATCATCGAGGTGTTGGCGCCGGCCTCGGTGACGGCCTCCTTGATCGTGTCGAAGACGGGCACGCCCTCGACGTCCTGGCCGCCCTTGCCGGGGGTGACGCCGGCGACGAGGTCGGTCCCGTAGGCCTTGTTGCGCAGGCCGTGGAAGGAGCCCTCGCGGCCGGTCAGGCCGGAGACGGCGAGCTTGGTGCTCTCGTCGACGATGATGCTCACGAGGCGCTCCCGGCGAGCTCGACGACGCGGCGCGCGGCGTCCAGCATCGTCTTCTCCTGGTGCAGGTTGGGAAGGTCCGCCTCGGCGAGGATCTTCAGCCCCTCCTCGGAGTTCGTCCCGTCGAGGCGCACGACCAGCGGCACGCCGAGGTCGATCTGGCCCGAGGCGGTGACGATCCCGTTGGCGATCTCGTCGCAGCGGGTGATGCCGCCGAAGATGTTGAAGAGGATCGCGGTGACCTTCTCGTCGGACTTGATGACTTCGAGCGCGTTGACGATCGCCTCGGCTTTCGAGCCGCCGCCGGCGTCGAGGAAGTTCGCGGGCTTACCGCCCGCCTGGGCGACGACGTCGAGCGTCGACATGCAGAGGCCGGCGCCGTTGGCGAGGATGCCGACGTTGCCGTCGAGCTTCACGTAGGTAAGGCCCTTCTCCTTCGCCATCTGCTCCTGCGGGTCGTCGACGGTGTCGGCGATCTCGGCCAGGTCCTGGTGGCGGAAGAGCGAGTTGCCGTCGATCGTCACCTTCGAGTCCAGGGCGACGACCTCGCGGTCGGCGGTGACAATCAGCGGGTTGACCTCGATCAGGGTCGCGTCCTCCTCGCGCGCCACCTCGGCCAGCCGCACCAGCACCTCGGCCGCCTCGTCGAGGGCGTCCTCGGCGAGGCCGGCATTGGCGACGATCCCCCGCGCCGCGGCGGCGTCGAACTCCCGGGTCGGGTCGATGTGCCGTTTGACCAGCGCGTCGGGGTCCTCGGCGGCGACCGCCTCGATGTCCATCCCGCCCTTCGCGGAGACCATCGCCAGCAGCTTCTTCTCGCCGCGATCGAGGATGACCGAGGCGTAGTACTCCTCGGCGATGTCGGAGCCGCCCTCGATCCAGACCTGCTCGACCCGGAACGGGCCCTCGCCGTGGGGGCCGACGATGTCCATGCCGAGGATCGCGTCGGCGTGCGCGCGCGCCTCCTCGGCGTCCTGGGCGATCTTGATCCCGCCGGCCTTGCCGCGGCCGCCGATCAGCACCTGGGCCTTGATCGCGCAGGGGTAGCCGATCTTCTCCGCGGCGGCGACGGCCTCGTCCACGGTGGCGGCGACCTCGCCGCTCGGCACGGCGATGCCGTGCTTGGCGAAAAGCTGCTTGCCCTGGTACTCGAGGAGGTCCATGAAGAAGGGGGTTGCGCCGGGGGCGCGGCGGCGCAGACTACCGAATGGCATAATGCCGCGGCTCGCCATGGCGGCGAAGCCACCTGCTTATGCCCCTTCCCAGCCTCAAAAACATCAAATGGGTGACCACCGACTGCTACGGCACCCTCATCGACTGGGAGAAAGGCATCATCGAGGCCTGCAAGAAAGAGGCGGCCAAAGACGGCTTCAGCTTCGAGGAGGGGCCCTTCCTGGAGCGCTTCATGGAAGTGCAGGCGGAAATCATGGCCGGCTCCTACGAGCTCTACGCCGAGGTGCTGCGCCGTACGATCGTCAAAGTCGCCGGTGAGATCGGCTGGGAAGTCGAGCCCTCGCGGGCCCAGTTCCTGCCCAACAGCGTCGCCTACTGGCTGCCGTTCCGCGAGGCCAACGCGGCGATGGACCGGCTCGGCAAGAAGTACGAGATCGGGATCATCTCCAACATCGACGACAAACTGCTGGGGATCTCGCGCCGCCACCTGCGGACCGAACTCGATCTGGTCGTCACCGCCCAGCAGGTGCGCAGCTACAAGCCCGACCCCGTGCACTTCAAAGAGTGCGCGCGGCGGATCGGCGGCAAGAAAGGCTGGCTCCACATCGGCTCCAACTACGCCACCGACATCGCGCCGGTGCTGAAAATGAACGTGCCGGTGATCTGGGTCAACCGCCACGGCGAGAAACTGGAAGGGCGCAAAGCCCCCAGCGCGACGGTGAAAAACCTTCGCGAAGCCGTGAAAAAGCTCGGCGCGTCCTGAGCGTCTTCTAGCTTTCAGGCCGCAACTCAGGCGTCAGGCGCCGGTTTCGTGGGTACAGCGCCCTCGATCTCTCGATGAATACGTTCGCTCCGCAAATCAGTCGTCCACGTGCCCGCACCGGGGTCCGCCTCGCCATCCTGGCGAGCCTCTGCGCGCTGCTCGCGGGCCTGGTCCTGGCGAACGTCCCCAGCGCCGGCGCCGCCCCCGACCCGCTCTCCCCGAAGGTGCTGAAGAAGCGCGCCCACCAGTCGGCGGCCCAGAAACCGAACTTCGTCGTGATCCAGACCGACGACGCGACGATCGACCAGCTGTACGAGACCTTCAGCCCGGGCGGGATCCCGATCCAGACGATGCCCCACACGCTCTCCCTGATTGCCGGCCGGGGGATCACCTTCAACCGCTACTACGTGCCCTACCCGCTCTGCTGCCCGGCCCGGGTCAGCGTCCTGACCGGGCGCTACGCCCACAACCACAACGTCAAGGGCAACGTGCCGCCCAACGGCGGCTTCACCGGCTTCAAAGCCCGCCAGGCCTACAGCCACAACCTCGCCCCCTGGCTGCAGCAGGCGGGCTACCGGACGATCCACATCGGCAAGTTCCTCAACGGCTACGGCGACGAACCGTTCGACGAAGGCAAAGACGTGCCGCCGGGATGGAACGCCTGGCACAGCGTCCTGCGCGCCGACACCCACCACTACTTCTACGGCTACACGCTCAACAACAACGGCGTCTTCGAAGGCCCGATCGGCGACCCCGGCAGCTGGGACACGCGCGAATACGGCGAACGCGACGACCCGGGCTGCCCGAACGCGGCGCTGAACGGGAAACCGTGCCTCTACCAGACGGACATCTTCAACCGCATCGCCTGGGAAGAGATCTCCGGCACGCCGGCCGACCAGCCGTTCTACCTGCAGCTCGACTACACCGCCCCCCACGGGGACTTCCGGCGCCCCGCCGGCCCCGAGCCCGCCCCGCGCCACTACAACATCTTCGCCGGGGCGCCGTACCCGCACGACCGCTCCGAAGGCTTCAACGAGGGCAACGCCAACGACAAGCCCCACTTCATCCGCCAGGCCCCGTACCTCACCTTCCAGGAGATCCGCACCTACCGCGTCTACTACCAGAAGGCCCTGGAGTCGCTGCGCTCGATCGACGAGGGCGTGAAACTGATCCACGACACGCTCGGCAGCCAGGGCCGGCTGCGGAACACCTACATCGTCTTCACCTCCGACAACGGCTTCTTCTTCGGCGAGCACCGGCTCACCGGCGGCAAGTTCCTCGCCTACGAGCCGGCCACCCACCTGCCGCTGCTGATCCGCGGCCCGGGGATCAAACCGGGTTCGAAGACCGGCGAGCTGGTGGCGAACATCGACCTGGCGCCGACGATCCTAGAACTGGCCGGCGCCAAAGCCGACAAATCGATCGACGGGCGCTCGCTGGTCCCGTTCATGCGCGACCCGGACCTGCGCACCCGCCGCCCGATCCTCTTCGAGTCCTTCGTCGAGACCAACGACGTCGAAGCGAACGGGCAGCCCGGCGCGGCGCCGGCCGAACCCGGACCGGCCGCGCGCCCGAGCTCCTCGGGCGACGGCGCCTCCGCCTCGATCGTCGCCCCGCCGAAGGACTACGTCGGGATCCGCCTCGGCCCCTACAAGTACATCGAGTGGCCGACCCGCGAGAAAGAGCTCTACGACATCAACAAGGACCCGCACGAGCTCAACAACCTCGTCCGCGTCCCCAACCTCTCGCCGATCCGCGCCTTCCTCCACGCCGAACTGACCCGCCTGGCCGACTGCAACGGCCGCCGCTGCCAGCAGGTCGCAGCGAAATTCCCGCTCACCAAGAAGCAGCAGCAGAAGGTCGACAAGCAGCGGCGGGAAGAAGAACGGCGTAAAGAGAAGGAACGCGAAGAAAAGCGGCACAAAAACCGCCGGCGCTGAGGTTCGGGCGTTGGTGGTGAGGGAGGAGGATGACCCTCTCCACTTAACTTGCTCGGGTCATCCGCAGCTCCCGTCCGAGAACCTTTCTGCCCGAGAAGTACAAGACGTTCCGAGGGTCATCCTCCTCCCTCTCGATCGCTGCCGAACTTCAGGGGTGGCCGAGTTGGTCGTTGGGGGCCGAATTCAGCGCTCGCTGAGTTTTGTCCCCTATAGGGGGTCGAATTCAGCGATCGCTGAATTCGTTCGGGGGACTATTTGATGACGGCTAGGGTGTCGCCGCTGGAGACGGCGGTGCCTTCGGAGATGGGGAGCTCCTCGACCTTGCCGGAGCGGTGGGCGGTGATCTCGTTCTCCATCTTCATCGCCTCGATCACGCAGATCAGGTCGCCCTCGGAGACCTCGGCGCCCTGCTCGACGGCGACCTTGAGGACGGTGCCCTGGAGGGGCGAGGGGAGAGCGTCGCTGGAGGCGCTAGGTCCGCTGCCGCCCTTGCGCTCGCGTTTCGGCGGCTTCTTACCGCCGCTGGCGGCCGGGGCGGCGACGCCGCCCGCAGGAGCCTCGCCGATCACCTTGACGTCGAAGAGCTTGCCGGAGACCTCGACCTTGTAGTCGCGGGTCAGCATCTCCGCGCCCTCCTCGCTGGGAGCGGGCGGGGACGCGTCCTCGGGAGCGGTCGTCTTCAGCCACTCCTTGTCTTCCATCAGGTCGCGGCAGGTCTCCCCGCGCGCCCACTGCTCGGTGGCGAGGATCGCCTTGTGGAAGGGAATTAGGGTGGTGAGACCGCCGGAGTCGTATTCCTCCAGCGCCCGCAACATCCGCCGGGTCGCCTTCTCGCGGTCGACGTCCCAGACGATCAGCTTGGCCACCATCGGGTCGTACATCGGCGTCACCTCTGAGCCTCCCTCGACGCCGGAGTCGACGCGGACGCCGGGGCCGGAGGGCTCGCGGTAGGAGTCGCCGATCGGGCCCGGGGCGGGGGCGAAGTTCTTGTGGGCGGCCTCGGCGTTGATCCGGCACTCGATCGACCAGCCGTTCAGCTTCACGTCCTCCTGGGCGATCGAGAGCGGCTCGCCGGCGGCGACGAGGATCTGCTCGCGGACGATGTCGACGCCGGTGACCATCTCGGTCACGCAGTGCTCGACCTGGACGCGGGTGTTCATCTCCAGGAAGAAGTACTCCTCGCCGACCTGCATCCCCTCGATCGTGCCGGCGCCGCGGTAGCCGACCGCCTCGGCTGCGTCGGTGGCGATCTTGCCGATCCGCTCGCGCATCTCCTCGTCGACGTGCGGCCCCGGCGCCTCCTCGACGACCTTCTGGTGGCGCCGCTGCAGCGAGCAGTCGCGCTCGCCGAGGTGGATGACGTTGCCGTGCGAGTCGGCCAGCACCTGGACCTCGACGTGGCGCGGATCCTCGAGGTAGCGCTCGACGTAGACGCGCGGGTCGGAGAAGAACTTCTCACCTTCGCGCGAGGAGCCTTCGTAGGCCTCCTCCAGGTCGTCGGGGGTCATCGCGACGCGGAAGCCCTTGCCGCCGCCGCCGCCCGCGGCCTTGCAGGCGACCGGGTAGCCGGCTTCGTCTGCCTGGCGCCGGGCGTCCTCGAGATCGGCGGCGACCTCGGTGGAGCCGGGCACGATCGGCACGCCCGCCTTCTCCATGATCTCGCGGGCGCGCGTCTTCGAGCCCATCGCTTCGATCGCCTCCGGCGGCGGGCCGATCCAGGTGATCCCGGCGTCGGCGCAGGCGCGGGCCATGTCGGCATTCTCGGCGAGGAAGCCGTACCCGGGATGGATCCCTTCGGCGCCGGCCTCCTTGGCGGTCTCGATGATCTTCGCGATGTTCAGGTAGCTCTCCGCCGGCACCGCCGGGCCGATCAGGAACGCCTCGTCGGCCTCGCGCACGTGGGGGGCATCCCGGTCGATCTCCGAGTAGACGGCGACCGAGGTGATGCCCATCTCCTTCAGCGTGCGGGCGACGCGGATGGCGATCTCGCCGCGGTTGGCTATGAGGACCTTCTGGAACACGGACGCGGCAGTCTATTTATTTGGGTCGGCGCTAGGCTGCCGCGTTCATGCTGATCGAGTTGCAGTCGCATTCGACGGTTTCCGACGGGCAACTGCCGCCCGCGGAGGTGGTCGAGAAGGCCGCCGAGGCGGGTGTCACGACGCTCGCCCTGACCGACCACGACGCGATCGCCGGGGTCCCGGCGGCGCAGGAGGCGGCGGCGCGGCTGGGGATCGAGCTGGTCCCGGCGATCGAGATGTCCTGCGTGCACGAGTACGCGGAAGACCTGCACATCTGCGGCTACTGGATCGACCTCGAGAAGATGGCGCCGGCCTGCGAGCGAGCCCAGGAGGAGCGGCGCACCCGCGCCGGGGAGATCGTCGAGAACCTGCGGCGGGAGGGCTTCGACCTGACCCTCGAGGACGCGATCCGCGAGGCGGGCGCCGCCGACTCGATCGGCCGCCCCCACATCGCCCGGGCCGCCGGCGCGACCGGCGACCTCGGCCCCTTCTTCGAGGAGTACCTGGTGCCCGGCGCCAAGGCCTTCGTCCCCCGCCGCTGGCCGACCGCGGAGGAGGCCGTCGAGCTGATCCGCGACGCCGGCGGCGTGGCCGTGATCGCCCATCCCTACTGGGACATCTCCGACCCGCAGGAGGTCGAGGACCTGATCCGCTCGCTCCCGGCCGACGGCGTCGAGACCTTCTACCCCTCCCACACCAGGGAGCAGACCGAGCACCTCCTGAGGCTCTGCAACGACATGGACCTGGTGCCCACCGCGAGCTCCGACTACCACGGCCCCACCCACAAGACCTTCGCCGAGTTCGGCGCCTACGACACCTACGGCCTCGGCGAGCCGAAGGTGCCGCCCGGCCCGCTGGGAACTACGGCCGACTGAGCCGGCGCGGACAGTGCACCGAGGGGCGGGAAGTCCCCGCCCCTCGTGCAACGTCCGATCAGTCGACCAGCTTCAGCTGGATCTTCCGGGTCAGCGTCGAGGTGGCACCGCCCGTCGGGGTGTAGGCGAGCTTGACCTTGACCTTCGCCTTGCCCTTCGCCTTCAGGGCTTTGAGCGCTTTGCCCTTGGGGACGATCGGCAGCTTCACGTTGCCTGCTTTTTTCGCGGCCTTGCTGCGTTTCTTGATCTTCTTGCCGCTGACGGCGAGCGCGCCCGGGGCGCTGACGTTGACCGTCAGCACGGCGGTCCCCTTCTTTTTGTTGCGCTTCACTTTCTTGCCGAATTTGAACGCGGAGAAGTTGGCCGTGACCGACTTCGCTCCGTTCATCGTCAGCGCACAGGAGATGCCGGTGCAGGCACCGCTGAACCCGGCGAAGGCGAACCCTTTGTTCGCCACCGCGGCAAGCCCGACCTGGGCACCGTAGGTGAAGCTCGCCGCGCAAACCGAGCCGCAGTTGATCCCGCCGGCGGTGCTCGTCACGGTGCCGCCCGCCGGGTTCGAATTGACCACAGTCAGGGGCTGAGGAGTCAAGAAGCGCGCCGCGTTGACGACGAGCTGGCCGTAGTTCCCGCTCCAGGCCAGTTCGCCCGGGGAGTCGTAGTGGTCTCCGATGAAGGAGCTGACCGCAACCACCCGCCCCTTGACGGCAACCGCCGGCCGTCCGTCAGCCCAGAAGGCGACGACGGTGGCGCCGGGAGAAGGTGCGTTTTCGGTGTTGTATTGCTCGGTGGAGAAGGAGCCCGGCGCGAGGCCCTGCATCAACGGGCTCGAAGCGTCGAACGCGCCCAGCGTGGTGGCTTTGTTGACGTTATCGCCCAGAAGGAAGGGGGCATAGCCGCCGCTCGCGAAACGCCCGCCGGGACCCGCTTCGCCGCTGTCATCCCAGGTGTCGTAGGCGCTCTGGAGAACCACTCCACCTGAATCCACGTAAGCGGCCAGCGATTCTCCCCAGGCTTCGTAGTCGAAGTATTGGTTGTCGCCGATGCTCACGACGACGTCGTAAGCGCCCAGCTCGGCAGCGCTGGGCGTACCGACGTTGGTGTCGACCAGGTCTACCTGGGCGACGTCCGGGTAGGCCGCGACCTGCGCCTGCAGCCGTTTCGCCCCCTCTTCGTAGACTTCCGCCAGCAGCACCCGATAAGCACCCGGCGCAGCCTGCGCCTGAACGCTGAAGAAACAGAACCCCGCCAGCGCGACCAGCAGCGCCAGCGCGATCCGCATCGGCGCGGTGGACGCGCCCTCACGACCCGACATCAGATCTCCCTTCGTCGAAAGCGAACCGGAAGATCTTCTCACTTTTGGTGCGGCCCCCATACCTCTTAGGGGCCGCACCAAAGCCGGCGACGGCTACGCGGCCGCGGTCTCTTTGGCCGGGATCAGGCCCCGCTGCTCGAGGTAGGCGAGCAGCTTGTCGGCCGATTCCTCCGGGGTCTCGTTCTCCGTGTCGCAGACGAACTCCGGGTTGGTCGGCTCCTCGTAGGGGTCGGAGACGCCGGTGAATTCCTTGATCTCGCCCTTGAAGGCTTTCTCGTAGAGGCCCTTGACGTCGCGCTCGGCGCAGGTGTCGACGGAGGCCTTGACGAAGACCTCGATGAAGCGGTCGCCCATCAGCTCGCGCGCCTCGTCGCGGATCTCCTTATAGGGGGAGATCGCGGCGGTGATCACCGGCACGCCGTTGCGGCTGAGCAGGTCGGCCACGAAGGCGATCCGCCGCACGTTGGTGTCGCGGTCCTCTTTCGAGAAGCCGAGCCCCTTCGAGAGGTTTTCACGGACGACGTCGCCGTCGAGGATCTCCAGCTTCGAGCCGCGCTCGAGCAGGTGCCCCTCCAGCAGTCGGGAAATCGTCGTCTTGCCGGCCCCGGAGAGCCCGGTGAACCAGAGGGTGAAGCCCTTCTCACCAGCCATTTACGTCAGTCCTCCTTGTAAGCGTCGATCAGGATGTCGGCGACCTCGTCGCGCGAGAACTCGTGCGGCGGCCTTTCGCCGTTGCCGAGCATTTCGCGGACCTTGGTCCCGGAAAGGAACAGGCGCGCGTCTTGGTCGTGCGGGCAGGTCTTGTTCGAGGCAAGCCCCTCGCACTCGTTGCACCAGAAGGTGTGCTCGAACATCAGTGGCTCGATCCCGAGCTCCTCGATGTCGATCGTGTCGAAGATCTTCTGCGCGTCGTAGGTGCCGTAGTAGTCCCCGGCGCCGGCGTGGTCGCGGCCGACGATGAAGTGCGTGGCCCCGTAGTTGCGGCGGACGATCGCGTGGAGGACGGCCTCGCGCGGACCGGCGTAGTGCATCTTCGCCGGCTTCACGCCGAGGACGACGCGGTCCTCCGGGTAGTAGTTCTCCATCAGCACCTCGTAGCAGCGCATCCGCACCTCGGCGGGGATGTCGCCGGCCTTGGTCTTGCCGATCAGCGGGTGGATGAAGAGCCCGTCGCAGGTCTCCAGCGCGGCCTTGGTCAGGTACTCGTGGGCGCGGTGGATCGGGTTGCGGGTCTGGAAGGCGACGATCTTCTTCCAGCCGCGCGCCTCGAAGTCGGCCTTGTGCTCGGCCGGCGTCTTGTAGCGGCGCATGAAGGCCTCGTCGTGGTCGGGCAGCGCGTCGACCTCGATCGGGCCGGCGATGGTGCGGCTGCCCTCCTCGTAGATCGCGGCGACGCCCGGATGGGCGTCCTCGGTGGTCCCGTAGACGTCGCGGGCCTCGCGCTCGAGGTCGCGCTCGTAGATCTCCTCGACGGTGATCCGCCCCAGCTTCTTGCCTTCGTCCGAGGAGAGCTCGACGACATCGCCGACCGCGCAGTCGAGGTCGGTGGCCAGGGTGATCGGGATCGGCCAGTACTCGCCGTCGGCGGTCCGCATCTCGCTGCAGACGCGCTCCCAGTCGGCGGAGCCCTGGAAGCCGGTCAGCGGCGCGAAGCCGCCGTTGCCGATCATCTCGAAGTCCGCCGTGTGGCGCTCG
>DASUQZ010000092.1:0-4281 GCA_036280335.1 Solirubrobacterales bacterium | reverse complement strand
GCCGTCATGTGGAGGACGTGCGGGGCCGCCCCCGCCGGGCCCTTCGCGTCGAGGGCGCGGCGCTGGGCGACGCCGAAGCGGTGCTGCTCGTCGACGACGACGAGGCCGAGGCGGGCGAAGCGGACCGTCGGCTCGATCAGCGCGTGGGTCCCCACGATCAGTCCCAGCTCGCCGCTGGCGAGCTGGTCCAGGGCTTGCCGGCGAATCGGCGCCGGAGTGGCGCCGGTCAGCAGCGCGTAGGGAATCGCCTCTTCGGCCAGCAGCTTGCCGAGCGTGATCGCGTGCTGCTCGGCGAGCGTCTCGGTCGGCGCCATCAGCGCTGCCTGGTAGCCGGCTTCGAGCGCCCGCAGCATCGAGTAGACGGCGACCACGGTCTTGCCCGAACCGACCTCGCCCATCAGCAGGCGCTGCATCGGCTCGCCGGAGTCGAGGTCGGCCTCGATCTCGTCGAACGCCTTCAGCTGGTCGCCGGTCGGCTCGAAGGGCAGCGAATCGAGCCAGCGGGCCACGAGGTCGCCCGGCTTCCCCAGCCGCGGTGCCGGCCTCGCGGTCCTGTGGCTGCTCTTGCGGGTCGCCAGGAGAGCCTGATGGAGGAAGAGCTCTTCGAAGGCGAGGCGATCGTAGGCGGGCTTGAGTTCGTCGACCTCCCTGGGAAAGTGGACGACCCCGAGGGCGTCGCCGACGGCCGCGAGGTTGCGGCGGGCGCGCAGCTCCGACGGCAGGCCCTCGATCGCATTCGGGGCAAGCGCGATCGCCTGCTCCACCCAGTCGCGGATCTGACTGCGGCGGATGTTCTCCGAAGAGGAGTGGACGGGCATCAATCCCTCGGCAGAGGGGTCCGCTCGCCGGCCATCCGACATCTCCCATTCGCCGACGGCCAAGCCGCGGTCGGAGCGTTTGCCGGTGATCAGAAGCCGGGTGCCGGGCGTGAGCTTGGCGGCGACCCAGGGCTGGTTGAACCAGGTGGCCCGGACGTGGTCGGTCTCGTCGCCGACTTTGACGCTGACCATGCGGAGGCGGCCGCGGCGGAAGGGCTGCGGCTGAGCTCCCTGGACTTCCACCTCGACCGTCGCCGTTTCGCCCGGCCGCACCTCGCCGAGCGGGCGGATCCGCAGGTCCCGGTGCCTCCTGGGGACGTGGTAGAGGAGGTCGCCGATCGTGCGGAGGCCGGCTTCGGCCGCCGCTTCGGCGGTTTTCGGTCCGATCCCCTTCAGGGCGCCCAGGCCGACCTCGAGGACGCTCGGGCGGGGCCAGTGGACCGGCGCCTCGAGCAGGCGCGCCCGCTGGAGCTCCTCCGCTCCGGCGAATGAGCGCACTACTGGGCGGCCAGCAGCCACCACCAGCTCGGCTGTCCCCCCTCGTGGGCCTCGACCTCGACGCCTTCGGGGACGTGGGTGTCGATCTCCTCGAGGGCGATCGGAGCGCCCTCGCCGGCGATCACGGTGACGATCTCCGCGTCGGCGGCGAGGTGCCGCAGGGTCTGAGCCAGCGTCGACCCGGCCCCGCCCCAGGCGACGATCTCGCCGCCGGAGAAGCCGATTGCGTCGCCCTTCTTGAACCGCCCCCCGGCGTCGTCGCGCGCCGCCGGTGCGATGCCGCCGGTCGCCACTCCCTCGAGGGCCTCTTCCAGGCGCTCTGCGTTCTCCTCCAGCGAGGCGTCGGGATCGAGCTCGACCAGCGCCAGCAGGCTCGCCTGCTGCGAGGTCGCCGGCACCACCCGCGCCGGCTTCTCGGAGAGCTCGCAGGCGCGCTCGGCGGCCATAATCACGTTCGAGGAGCTGGGCAGGACGAGGACCTCGTCGGAGGCGACGCTGTGGATTCCGGCGAGCAGCTCGTAGGTGGAGGGGTTAAGCGTCTCGCCGCCGGGGACGACGTGGGCGCCGAGCTCGCCGAAGAGGCGCTGCATCCCCTCGCCGGCGGCAACCGCGACGACGCCGGTGCGGCCGCTGAGGCGCGCGTCGCGTTCGGCCATCTGCTCGCGCATGTCGGCGACGTCGAGGTTGGTCACCTCGCCGACCCCGTCGAAGACCGCCACCGCCCGCTCCGGCTCGTCGGTGTGGACGTGGACCTTCAGCGTCACGTCGTCGCCGACGACGAGGACCGAGTCGCCGAGTGCCTCGAGCCGCGGCAGGTACTCGCGGTTGCCGAGGCCCTTGCCGGAGACGATGAAGTTGGTGCAGTAGCGGTAGCGGCTGTCCTCGTGGTGGGGCAGGCTGCGGCGCGGCGGCTCGTGGTGCTGGACCTCGGGCAGCTCGGCGCCGTCCCCCCGCAGGCCGGCGACGACCCCGGCGAGGATCAGGACCAGGCCATGGCCGCCGGCGTCGACCACGCCGGACTCGCGCAGGGCCTCGAGCTGCTCGGGCGTGCGGGCGACGGCGCGCTCGCCGTCGGCGATCGCCCGCTCCAGCACCTCGGCGAGGACCGCGTCCTGCTGCTCTTCGGTGACGTCGCGACCGAGCCGCTGCTTCTCCTTGTCGAGGTGGGCGAGCTGGCGGGAGAGCGAGTGCGCCATCTCGCGGAAGACGGTCAGCATCGTCCCCTCGGCGGGGTCGCGGACGGAGTCGTAGGCGGCGTCGGCGGCGCGGGCGAAGGCGGCGGCGACCAGGGTCGGGTCGATCAGCTCGCCGGGGCGGCTGGCGAGCTCCTCGGCGGCGCCGCGGACGATCTGGCTCAGGATCACCCCGGAGTTGCCGCGGGCGCCCATCAGCGCCGCGCGCGCCAGCGCCTGCACCAGCTCGGTGCGGCCGACCTCGTCGACTTCCTGGCCGTCGAGGCGGTCGAGCTCCTCCATCACCGCCCGCAGCGTCATCGCCATGTTGTCGCCGGTGTCGCCGTCGGCGACCGGGAAGACGTTGAGGTCGTTCACCTCCTGGCGGCGAGCCTCCAGAGAGGCGTAGGCAGAACTGACGACCCGGCGAAAGCGGGCGATTTGGGGTTCGGGCATCTGGCGAAGAATCTATTCCCCGCGTGCGACGTGAGCTTGGTCACGTCCGTCCGCCCCCGCCATTGGTACGGTCCCCGCGCCAATGAGAGCCTTTGCCGCCTGGATCACCGGTCACCGCAAGACGGTGATCATCGCCTGGATCGCCACGCTGGTCGCGACGGGGATGATCGCCCGCTCCGCCGGCTCCGACTTCAGCGAAGAATTCCAGCTGCCGAACTCGGACTCCAAGCAGGCCCTCGACCTGCTCGAAAAGCGCTTCCCCGAGCAGTCGGGGGAAGCCGCCCAGATCGTCTTCAAAGCCGACCGGGGAGTCGCGACGCCGGCGGTCGAGCGGAAGATGGAGGCGGTCTTCGCGGAGGTCGCGAAGTTCCCTCACGTCAGCGAAGTCGCCAGCCCCTACGAAGGCGAAGGGGCGGCAGCGATCAGCGAGGACGGCAAGATCGCCTACGCGACCGTCCAGTTCGACGTCACCAGCGAGAAGCTCGACGCCGAGAAGACCAAAGAGATGATCTCACTCGTCCGGGGGGCCGGCGGCGACGGGCTCGACGTCCAGCTCGGCGGCCAGCCGATCGCCGAAGCGCAGTTAGAAGAAGGCGAAGACATCTCCTTCATGGTGGGACTGGCGGCGGCAGTGGTCGTCCTCCTGCTCACCTTCGGCTCGGCTGTCGCGATGGGGCTGCCGATCGTCACCGCCCTCTTCGCCCTCGGCGTCGGCGTCAGCCTGATCACCCTCGGCACCCACGTCTTCCCCACCGCTGACTTCGCCCCCTTCCTGGCGCTGATGATCGGCCTCGGCGTCGGCGTCGACTACGCCCTCTTCATCGTCACCCGCTTCCGCAACTGCCTCGACGAGGGGATCGAGCCACGGGCCGCCGCGATCAAATCCGTCGACACGGCGGGGCGCGCCGTGCTGTTCGCCGGGATCACGGTGATCATCTCCCTGACGGGGATGTTCCTGCTCGGGCTCTCGTTCCTCTACGGGGTGGCCGCGGCGGCGGCGCTGGCGGTGCTCTTCACGATGATCGGCGCGCTGACCCTGCTACCGGCGCTGCTGACGATCGTCGGGCACCGGATCGACCGCCTCCGCATCCCCGGGCTGGGCAAACGCAAGCCGGAAAGCGAAGGCGGCGGCTGGCTGCGCTGGAGTCGCGAGATCCAGCGCCGGCCGGTCCTCTCGGCTCTGATCTCCGGCGGTCTGCTGTTGCTGCTCTGCGTCCCCACCCTCTCGCTCCGCCTCGGCACCAACGACGCCGGCACCGAACCTGCCGACAAGACCACCCGCCAGGCCTACGACCTGCTGGCCGAAGGGTTCGGGCCCGGCTTCAACGGACCGCTGG
>DASUQZ010000091.1:0-2084 GCA_036280335.1 Solirubrobacterales bacterium | reverse complement strand
GGGCGAGGGCTGAGGACGCAAGCAGAGTTCGCTTCCCCTATCTAGGCGGCGATCCGGGCGTTTCCTTTCACCAGCGGTCGCACGATCGGCGGGGCCTTCGGCAGCTCGTCGCATTCGATCTCGGATACCTCGAATCCAGCCGCCCTCATTCCCGCGACCGTGTCGCGGTTGCAGTGGCAGCCGTCGCCGAGGAAGCGCCAGGGCTTTTCCAGGCGGTCCTGCCACTTGGCGAGCTCCTGGTGGTGGGCGCGGACGTGCTCTAGGAAGAGCAGCCGGCCCTCTGGCTTGAGGACGCGGGAGATCTCTCGCAGCGCCGCCGGTTGGTCGGGAACCGTGCAGAGGACGAGGGTGACGACGACGGTGTCGAAGCTGTCGTCCTCGAACGGCAGGTCTTCGGCCCCGGCCTGGACCAGCTCAGCCCCGGCGCAGACCTCCTTGGCTCGCTTCTGCAGCTGCTTGTACATGTGCGGGTCGGGCTCGCTGGCGACGAGGCTGTCGAGGTCCTCGTGGGGGTAGAGCTCCAAGTTCAGGCCCGTTCCCGCTCCCAGCTCCAGGACCCTCCCCCGCGCCCCCTTCAGCAGCTCCGCGCGCATCTGGCGTAGGCCGGCCTCTTCAGTCGCCTCAAAGGCCCGGTCGTAGAAGGCCGAGAACATCCGGCCCCAAGTGGCGTCGTAGATCTTTCCCATCAGCTCGTTTGGTGAATTTACGTCCCTATAGGGGCTAAAGTTCACCAATCGCGAGTTTTATGCCGCGTCGCGCTGGGGCTCGGGCGCCTTCTCGCCCTCGGCCTGACCCGGCTCGCTGGCCGCGGCGCGGTCCTCGTAGGCCTGACGGGCGCCGTGGTCAACCTCGATCATCAGCTTGTCGACCTTCATCGCCCGCCCGAGGGCCTCGCGCCAGCTCCGCGGCAGCGGCGCCAGGATCTTGTAGAGGACGCCGTTGGCGCGCGGGACGAAGACGTCGAAGCGCGGGACTTCCATCGCGTCGACGATCTCGTTGGCGACGTCTGAGGCCTCGACCGGTTTCACCCATTTCTGGCCGACGCCGCTGGTCAGCTCGGTGTTGACCACGGTCGGCATCACGCAGAGGACCTCGACGCCGCTGCCGCGCAGCTCCGTCCGCACCGCCTCGCTGAGGCCGACGACGGCGTGCTTGGTCCCCGAGTAGGTGGCGATCCCCGGGACGCCGGATTTCCCCGCCTGGGAGGCGATGTTGACGATGTAGCCGCTGCCGCGCGGCCGCAGGCGCTTGATCGCCAGCTGGGTGCCGGTGATGACGCCGTGCAGGTTGATGTCGATCTGGCGGTGGATCGACTCCTCGCTCTCGTCCTCGAACGGGGTCACCGGCATGATCCCGGCGTTGTTGACGACCGCGTCGATCGGGCCGAGCTGCCGTTCGGCCTCGTCGAGGAAGTGGGCGAAGGAGGAGCGGTCGGTGACGTCGAGCCGCAGCGCCACCGTGCCGCCACCGAGCTCGGCCGCGGACTGCTCGGCCAGCTCGAGGTCGAGGTCGCCGATGGCGACGCGGCACCCCTTCGCGACCAGCGCCTTCGCCGTCGCCTTGCCGATCCCGCGGGCACCGCCGGTGATCGCCACGACCTTGCCGCTGAGTGAACGCCGCTCCTTCGCCATCGTGCTCCTCCTCCGTTGCAGCGGCCCTTCCCTAGGCCGCCGGTTTGTAGACCGTGACCACGGCGGCTCCGCCGAGGCCGATGTTGTGCTGCAGCGCCACCTTCGCGCCCTCGACCTGGCGCTTGTCGGCTTCGCCGCGCAGCTGCCAGGTCAGTTCCGAGCACTGCGCCAGGCCGGTCGCGCCGAGCGGGTGGCCCTTGGAGATCAGCCCCCCGGACGGGTTGACGACGACCTTGCCGCCGTAGGTGGTCGCTTCTTCCTCGACCAGCTTGTGCGCTTCGCCCTCGCCGGCGAACCCGAGCGCTTCGTAGGTGATCAGCTCGTTGGCCGAGAAGCAGTCGTGCAGCTCGATCACCTGCACGTCCTCGGGGCCGAGCTGCGCCTGCTCGTACGCCTGCGCGGCGGCCGACTTCGACATGTCGTAGCCGACGACCTTCATGCAGGAGCCCTCGT
>DASUQZ010000090.1:0-5818 GCA_036280335.1 Solirubrobacterales bacterium | reverse complement strand
GGCGCGGCGCGCTCGAAGCGGACCCGGAGAAGTTCCGCCTCTTCCTCGCCGCGCTCGAGCGCGGCACCGAGGCCGCGGTGCGGCAGCCCGGGGCCGCGACCACGGCGATCACCGAAGCGAATCCCGACCTGGAACCGAAACTCGCCGCCGCCGAGGTGAAGGCGACCCTGCCGCTGCTCGGCGCCCGGACCGAGGGCAAGCCCTACGGCTACATGGACCCGGCGGAGTGGGAAACCTTCGCCGGCTGGATGCGGGACAACGGCCTGATCGGGAACCTGCCGCAGACGAGCGAACTGCTCGACAACGGCTACCTGCTCTCGGGCGAGATCCCCGAATAGCCGAGCGCCCCTTCGGCGATCAGCCGGCTGACCTCGCGCTCGGGCATCGCCGCGTGGAAGAGGTGACCCTGGGCGTAGTCGCAGTCGAGGCGCTGCAGCTCGGCGAGCTGGACCTCGCTCTCGACCCCCTCGGCGATCACCTCGAGCGAGAGCGCCCGGGCCATACCGATGATCGCCTCGACGATCGCCGTCGCCTCCTGCTCGATCCCGAGCGCGTCGACGAAGGAGCGATCGATCTTCAGCGCGTGGAAGGGGAAGCGGTTGAGGTAGGCGAGCGAGGAGTAGCCGGTGCCGAAGTCGTCGAGCACGAGGCGCACCCCGAGCTCGTTCAGCGCTTCCAGCGATGAGATCGCCGTCGCCGACTCCTCGACCAGAACGCTCTCGGTGATCTCGAGCCGCAGGTTGACCGGCTCGATCCCGGTGCGGGCGATGACCTCCTCGACGGTGGCCGGAAGATCCCGGTGGGCGACCTGGCGGGCGGAGAGGTTGACGGCGACGTCGAAAGGCCGCGCGTCGGGGCGCAGCTGGTGCCACTCCAGCGCCTGCCGGCAGGCGCGCTCCTGCACCCAGCGGCCGATCGGCTCGATCATGCCGCTGTCCTCGGCGACCGAGACGAACTCGGCCGGGTCGAGCATCCCCCGCTCGGGGTGCCGCCAGCGGACCAGCGCCTCCAGGCCGGTGATGTCGCCGGAGCGCATGTTGATCACCGGCTGGTAGTAGAGCGCCAGCTCGTCGCGGTCGAGCGCGTGGCGCAGCTCGCGTTCGACCTCCAGCCGCCGCATCGCCCCCGCGCGCATCTCGGCGTCGAAGAGGACGCAGCGGGCGCGGCCGCCTTCCTTGGCCCGGTACATCGCCGCGTCGGCGTCGCGGATCAGCAGCTCCGCGTTGACGGGCCGCTCCTCGGAGGCGCCGGAGACGGCGACGCCGATGCTGGCGCTGACGAAGTGGTCGACCCCGTCGAGCGAGAAGGGCTGCGTGAAGGCGTCGGCAACCCGGTCTGCGATCGCCAGCGCCTCGCCTTCGTCGGCGAGGCGGTCGATGAGGATGCCGAACTCGTCGCCGCCGAAGCGGGCGACCACGTCGCCGGGGCGAAGGTGCGAGCGCAGCCGCGGCGCCACCGCCCGCAGCAGGGCGTCGCCGGCGTGGTGGCCGAGGCTGTCGTTGATGAGCTTGAAGTGATCGAGGTCGAGGAAGAGAATCCCGACCGGGGAACCCGAGATCGCCGCCTTGGTCAGCGCCTCGCCGAGCGCGTCGACGAAGCTGAGCCGGTTGGGCAGGCCGGTGAGCGAGTCGTGCAGGACCCGGTAGCGCAGCGCCTGGTCGGCGTTGTGGCGCTCGATCGCGTCGGCGAGCACGTTGGCGGCAGCCTGCACGAAGGGGACGTCCTTGGCGCTGAAGCGGTGCGGCTCGGCGGCGTGCACGTCGAGCACCCCGAAAGGGCGGCTCTTGCCGTCGATCACGACCGCGAGGCTGCTGGCGGCGCCGAGCACCCGCAGCACCGGCGGCATCGTGTGGCGGGTCTCGTGCTCCCAGTCGGCGACGATCGCGTGGGTGCCCGAGTCGAGCGCCGCCCCCACGTGGGAGTCGCGCGAGGCGGAGACCCGGCGCCCCGCTCCGATCACCGACTCCTCGAGGCCGGCGCGGAGGTTGAGACGGCGACCGTCGCGGCCCAGCTCCCAGATGCAGGCGCTGTGGACGCCGTCGACCTTGCCGATCAGCTCGGTTGCCGCCTCCATCAACTCCTGCGGGTCGCCGTTCTGCAGCGCCCGCTCGCCGAGCCGGGCGACGACCGCCTGCTGGGAGAGCGCCCGCTGCAGCTCCCCCTCGGTTTCCTTGCGCGCGCTGATGTCGTAGAGCACGCCGTGCCAGACCGGGATCCCGTCCTCGTCGGCCTCGAGGACCGCCTCGTCGTGCATCCAGACGATCTTGCCCTCGCGCGTGCGGATCCGGTATTCGCAGGGGATCGTGTCGCGTTTGCCGAGGTGCTCCTGGCTCTCGATCGCGAGCGCGCGCTGGCGGTCCTCCGGGTGCAGGAGGCTCGCCCACAGCCCGGGATCGCGGACGAAGTCCTCGGGCCGGTAGCCGAGGATCTCCTCGACCTGGGGGCTGACGTAGCGCCAGCGCCCTTCCTCACCGAGCTCGGCCGAGTAGACGATCACCGGCAGCCGCTCGACCAGGCGCTGGAAGTCGTTCCCACCCGCAGCCATCTGGTCGAGGAAGCGCTTGATCTCGTGCTCCGGCCAGTTCCTGTCCACGGGGTCACGCATCCACCTCGCTTATCGACAAGGGGAGGGACCCCTTGAGCGATGGGAGATCAGGCGGCGAGACGCAGCGGCGGACCCTGGGAGGCGAGCCGGTGGAGCCCCGACAGCGTCAGCGCCCCGACGATGCCGCGATAGGGCTCATACGGCGCGTAGAACTCTTCGACCTCCGGGACGGTCGCCCGCCGGCCGCCGCCGTTGAGGCGACCGATCAGCTTCACGTAGCCGAGGTCGCCCGCCGGCAGCGAGTCGAGGTCGTTGCGCCCGAAGAGCCCCAGGCACTGGACGGTCCAGGGCCCGATCTGCGGGATCGAGAGCAGCCGGCGATCGGCCGCGGGGGTCTCGATCCGGCAGCGCCCCGCGACCACTTCCCGCGCCAGGCGGCGCAGCGCGATCGCCCGCTTGCCGACCAGGTCCATCGACTCGATTTCTGCCGGCGCCCGGCCGGCGATCACCGCCGGCCCCGGCACGTCCCGCAGGGCGGCGCGACCGTCGCCGAAGCGGCAGCCCCAGCGACCGGCGATGCGCCGCTCGATCAGGGCCGCCCGCTGGGCCTCGATCAGCTGGCCGACGACGGCGGCCGCCAGCGCCTCCCAGGGCCACGGCCGGCCCTGGGGACGGAAGCCGGGCAGGCGGCGGATCAGCGGCCCGATCAGCGGGTCGCGGCGGAAGCGGCGGTGGAAGTCGGTGAGGTCGACGTCGACCCAGAGGGCGCGGCGCATCGCCGCCACCGCCTCGTCGAGCTGCTCGGGCCCCGCCGGTCCCGGGCACGGCTCCAACTGGATCCGGGGTCGGGAAATGCAGTCCGGATCGAGAGCCTCGGCGCGAAACCGCACCCGATCGCGCGCCGGCTGCCAGGCCCGCACCACAACCGGGCTCCCCTCGACGTGCATCAGCCTCGTCGCAACCCCGCTCCGCACCCGCAGGGTCCGATCGGCGCTCCCGCGCGGCATCCGGAACGGCGAAGGCGGCCGCACCTCGACTTCGAGAGGTCTCCCTCCCATCGCCCTCAGCGGCCGAGGAGGTGTACGTCAACCAGGAAGGAGCGGCTGGCGACGACGTTCTGGCGGTCGCGCCGGCGGCCGCGGAGGCGCGGCGTCCGTGACTTCGCGGCGGCGCCGCTGACGGCCCGCACGGCGGCGACGGTGGCGGCGCCGGCCAGCACCCCTCCCGCCGCGGCTATCGCGGCGGTCCGCACCTCCGGCCGCAGCACCGGCAGCGAGGAACCGGGCTCCTCGTAGCCGGCCGGCAGCGGGCGAACCGGGTTGGTGGCGTCCCGCGGCGCGGCGTCTTCTTCGGCGATCACCTCACCGTCTACGTGCAGCTCGTCCACCCTGGCGACTCTAGCGCGACGAGGGGTCGCCCCCGCCGAGGGGCCGCTCGTAAAGCCGGTACTTCTTGACGATTTCGGCGCTCATCGCCTCGAGACCGCGGTTCATCGCCTCGTTGGACTCGAGGATCCAGCCCGCCTCGCCGTATTTCTGCCGCACCCGTTCGGCGGTGTTGAAGTGCTCGATGTAGAGGGAGGCCGCGACGCCGGTGTGCTGGTGCTCGGGCTTGACCCCGAGGAAGCCGATCCGCACCCGGTCGACGATGCGGCTGCGGTTGAGGTAGTGCCACCAGCCGAACGGCAGCAGGCGCCCCTTCATCTTCTTCAGCACCTGGTTGAGGTCCGGCAGCGTGATCGCGATCGCGATCGTCTCGCCGTCCTTCTCGGCGACCATGAACCAGTTGCGGTCGAAGGCGAGGTGCATGTCGAACGTGTAGGTGTCGAGGTCCTGCTTCGAATAGGGGACGAACCCCCAGTTCTCCGACCAGGCCGCGTTGTAGATCTCGGCGAAGCGGTCCATCTCCCGCCGCAGGCGCAGGCGGGACATCCGGCGGATCGTCACCCCGTGCTCGGTGCGGGCGCGCTCGTCGAGCTCGGGGAGGATCGGCAGCATGTCCTGGCGGTCGGAGATCTCGAGCAGCCAGGAGTAGAGGTCCATCGCCTTCTCCAGCCCCGCCTGCTCGCAGAGGCGCTGGTAGTAGGGCGGGTGCCAGGGCTGCCTGATCAGCGGCTCCCGCTCGTGGCCCTCGATCAGGACCCCGCTCTCCTCGTTCATCGAGAAGTCCATCGGGCCGACCATCCGGTCGCAGCCACGTTGCTCCAGCCAGTCCGCAGCGGCGTCGAGCAGCGCCTCGAGGACCTCCTGGTCGTCCTCCAGGTCCAGGAACCCGAACATCCCCCAGCGGCTCTGGTGGAACTCGTTGAAGGCGTGATCGACCTGGGCGGTGATGCGCCCGACCACCCGGTCTCCTCGGAAGGCCAGGAAGTACTCCGCCTCGCCGTGCTTGAAATAGGGGTTCAGCCTGCGGCTGAGGAAGGCGCGCCGCTCCAATTTCAGCGGCGGCACCCAGGGGGTGCCGGCGTGCAGCCGGTAGGGCAGGTCGACGAACCGCTTCAGCTCGCGCCGCGTCCGCACCGGCCGTATCGAGACGCTTGGCATGAGGGCCGCAACCTACACTCTGAGGAGATGAGCGAGACCGCGAAGGCTCCCGTCGACGTCTTCGAGAAGGCGCGCAGCCACGATCGCCTCGAGCAGCTCGAAGCCGCCAAGGAGCATGACCTCCTCCCCTACTTCCGCCTGCTGACCTCCCAGGCCGGCCCCGTCGTCGAGATGGAGGGCCGCGAGACGATCATGCTCGGCTCGAACAACTACCTCGGGCTGACCACCGACGAGCGGGTGAAGCAGGCCGCCCGCGACGCGCTCGAGACCTACGGGACCGGAGTCACCGGGTCACGGCTGCTGAACGGGACGACGCCGCTTCATCTCGATCTGGAGCGGGAGCTGGCGGAGTGGATGGGGACCGAGGACGTGATCGTCTACACCACCGGCTACCAGTCGAACCTCGGCTGCATCAGCGCGATCCTCGAGCCCGGCGACACGGTGGTCTGCGATTCGGGGGATCACGCGTCGATCCTCGACGGCTGCAAGCTCTCCGGAGCCCGGCTTCGGCCCTTCCGCCACAACCGGATGGACAAGCTGGAGACGATGCTGGAGCGGGCCGCCGCGGACGGCAGCGGCACGCTCGTGGTCGTGGACGGCGTCTTCTCGATGGAGGGCGACGTCTGCGACCTGCCGCCGATCGTCGATCTCTGCCGCCGCTTCGGCGCCCGGCTGATGGTCGACGAGGCCCACGGCGTCGGGGTGCTGGGCGCACGCGGAGCCGGAGCGT
>DASUQZ010000089.1:0-10915 GCA_036280335.1 Solirubrobacterales bacterium | reverse complement strand
CCCCCCTCCCCCTCCGGCCGCGGCGCGAACTTCCACAACCCCAGACCGCATGCAGCGACCAGCAGCACGTACGGCACAGGGTTCAGCCACCCGAAGATCCCGAGTAGCTCCGCTGCCCAGATCAGCAGCGCCAAGGCGAGGACTGCGCTCGCCAGATAAGCGGGTGCCCCCTCGAACCGCGGCAGCAGCCACCGCCGCAACGCCACCCCGCCCAGTCCGGCAGAGCCGGCCAGCAGCAGGATCTCGAGAACTCCCAGCAGGTACCGCCCCGGGCCGAGCATGCGTCGCTAGCGCCGCCCCGGCAGCAGGCGGCTGATCTGCTCCAGCTCGGCCACGCGCAGCAGTTTCGCCACCGACAGGTAGACGACGCCGCCCGCGGCCAGCGCGGCGCCCAGGGAGACGATCTGCCCCAGCAGGCCCCGGCCGACCAGCTCGTCGAGGACGTCCCAGACCATCCACCCCACCCCGGCCAGCGCCGCCGCGGCGATCGAGATCCGGATCGTCGCCGAGAGCAGGCGGCCCAGCTCGAGGCCGTTGAGCAGGCGCCGCAGGATCACGCCCTGCGCGACGACGCTGGCCGCGGTGGCGATCGCGGTCGCGGCGACGATCCCACCCACCCCCAAGTCGTAGAGCGCCCACGCCGCGCCCGCCGTGAGGACGAGGTTGCCGGCCGCGATCCAGGTCGGCACCCAGGGCCGCTGCAGGCTGAAGAAGGTCCGCGTCAGCAGCAGGAAGAGCCCGTTGGTCGGCAGCGAGAAGGCGAACCAGAAGAGCGCCGTGGAGACCACCTCGGTTTCGCTCGAGTCGAAGGCGCCGCGCTCGTAGACGAGCCGGATCATCGGCTCGGAGAGGACGAGGATCGCCGCCGCCGCCGGCACCAGCACGAAGAGGATCTGGCGCATCCCGTTCGCCATCGTCGTCCGCAGGTCGTCCATCTCCCCCGCGCTGGCGAAGCGCGCCAGGGTCGGGAAGAGGACCGTGGCGATCGCCACGGCGAAGATCCCCTGCGGCAGCTGGTAGATGCGGAAAGCTTTGTCGATCGCCGCCGGCGCCTGGTCGGAGACGAGGCTGCCGAAGAAGCTGTTGATCACGAGGTTGAAGTTGATCAGGCCGAGGCTGATCGTCACCGGCAGCATCAGCGCCAGCACCCGCCGCACGCCGGGGTGGCGCCAGTCGAAGCTGAACCTGAAGCGGAAGGGCGTGTTGCGCAGGTCCCAGGCCGGGATCAGCAGCTGGATCAGGGTGCCGACGAGGATCCCGATCGCGTAGGCGTAGATCCGGTCCTGGCCCTCGAACATCGGCTCCAGCACGACGAGGACGGCGATGATCGAGAGGTTCCAGAAGAGCGGCGAGATCGCGAAGGCGCCGAAGCGGTCGTAGCTGTTGAGGATGCCGACGACGATGCCGCTGATCCCGAGCAGGACGAGGATCGGGAAGAGCACCTGCGAGAGGGCGACGGTGAGGTCGAGGATCTCCCCCTCGAAGCCCGGCGCGAAGAGCGGCATGATCACCGGCGCGAGGAGGACGAAGAGGGCGGTGATCGCCCCCAGCACCATCGTCACCAGCAGCAGCATCGTCGAGGCGAGCCGGAACGCCTCCTTGTAGGCCTTCTTGCCGAGCAGTTCGGTGAAGATCGGGACGAAGGCCGGCTGCAGCGCCGCATCGGCGAAGAGGGCGCGGATCAGGTTCGGGACCTGGAAGGCGATCGTGAAGGCCGACATCGGGCCGCTGATCCCGTAGTAGCCGGCGGCGACGACTTCGCGGCCGAGCCCGGCCACGCGCGAGGCGGCCGTGGCGACGGAGAAGAACGCGGTCGAGCGGGCGATCCGTCCCGCCTGCCGCCCAGGGGGCGGCTCGCGAGTGACTTCCTCGCCCGGTTCGAACGCCTCGGACTCCCAGACGCCGACGTCCTCGTTGATCGGCCGCTCGTCCGGATTCGGGGTGTCAGGTGCCCTGGGCGTCTCCAAGCTCGGTTCTCAGTCGCTATAGTCGGCGGCCGCCCGGAGCCGGCAAGGCGCCTGCTCGGGTATTTGACATGGCCAACATAGCCTCACAGAAGAAGCGGATACTGCGCAGCGAGCGCGAGCGGACCGAGAACCGGCTGCTCACCAGCACCGTGAAGACCTACTTCCGGCGCCTCGAAAGCGCGGTCGAGTCGGGCGACGCCGAGGCGATCACCGCGGAGCAGCGCGCGCTGGTCTCGAAAATCGACAAGGCCGTGCAGAAGGGCGCCCTCCACAAGAACACGGGCGCTCGCAAGAAGGCGAAAGCCGCGCGCCTAGCGTCCGGCGTCGCTGCCTAGTCGGTCAGGCCGCGCCGGAAGCGGCGCGTCTCAGGGCGATCGTCAGCGCCAGCTCGTCGCCGTAGTCGGCGCCGCCGCGGCACCAGAGCTCGAGGTCGGCGAGGGTCTCCGTCGCCATCCGCAGGCTCGCTAAGTCGACGTCGTGCAGGCGCTTGATCAGCTTCTTCGCCGCGTACGGGTGCATCTTCAGCGAGGACTCGACCTGCTTGGGCGGGATGCCCTCCTCCAGCTGCGCCGCCGCGGCGCAGGCGCTGCGCAGCCGCGAGGCGAGGCCGTAGATCAGGCCGGTGACGTTCTCGCCCTGGCCGATCAGCCGCTCGCCGATCCGCAGGGCGGCGGCGGCGTCGCTTTCGATCAGGGCGTCGGAGAGCGACCAGACCGCCGCCTCGGAGGTGTCCGCGACCATCCCTTCCAGGTCGGCGGCGCTCACCGCTCCCCCCTCGCCGGCCCAGAGCGCCAGGCGCTCGAGCTCGTTGCGGAGCCGGAGGGGATTGGCCCCCATCCGCTCGACCAGCAGCCGCGCCGCGACCGGGTCGAGCCGGAAGCCCAGGCGCTGCGCCTCGCCGACCAGGACGCGCGGCATCTCCCGTGCCTTCGGCGCCTCGAACTCGTGCACCTCGCCACCCGCCGCTTTGACCGCCTTGGCGAGCTTCGCGGCCGGTTTGTCGCGGCAGATCAGGACGAGCGTCAGGTCGGGGGGCAACTCCGCCAGCGCGTCGAGCACCGGCTGGAGCTGCTTGTCCCGCCAGCGCTCGATCCCGTCGGCGAGCAGGTAGCGACGCGAGTCCATCAGCGACATCGCCGGGATCGCGGCAAGCAGCGCCTCGTGGTCGGGCATCCCCCTGCCCTCGCCGGGCTCGAAGACCTCCAGTGCCGCGGAGCCCCCCTCGCGTTCGGCACGGGCCCGCAGCCGCGCCCGCGTCGCGTCGATCTTCGCCATGTCGGTGCCGGCGATCAGGTAGAGCGGGCGCATCTCCTCGGCCATCGGCCGAGTCTAAGTCACGCGCTGACCGCTACTTGGACTGCCCGTTGGCGTTGCCCCTGCCGTTGCCGCCCGCGTTCGAGTGGGAAGGCGGTGACGCCGGCGGGGCCGGCGGGGGCGTCGCCGCAGGGACCGCCACCGGGGGCGGTGGAGCAGGAGGCGGCGAGGACTTCTTGACCGGCCCGGGAGCGGTGGCGCGCCCCGCAGAGGAGTTCCCCGGGCTGGGCGAAGCAGCCGCAGGCGGCTTGGGTGCGGGCGTCGGCTTGGCGGCCGGCGGAGCCGGCTCAGGCGCTGCCGCGGCCGGGGCCTGGACGGGAGGAGCCGGCGCCGGGCTCGGGGTCGGGCTGGAAGGCGTCGTAGGGCTCGGAGCCGGAGAGGCGATCTCTCGAGCGGGATCGCCGACGCCCGCCTCACCGCTGGACGCCGGCTCGCCGCCGGCTGCCGGAGCGCCTGGCCTTCCGTTCGTCTCTCCCACGCGGGGGGAGGGCGCAGAGGGGGCTTGGCGCAGCGGCGCCACGTACGCCTCCGCCACGGCAGTGCCCTCGCCGACCCCGCTCTCCGGTTCAGCGGGCATCGGCGCCGGGGAGAGCAGGGGAAAGCTGAGCTGGGCGAAGATCCCCACCAGCACCAGGGCGGCTGCCGCCGTCAGGCCCAGAAAGGCGAAGGCGGTGGTGCGCATCCTTTCCGGCAGCCCCCTGCCGGCGAAGCTGGGAGGCCGGATCGGCAGAAGCCTGCTGTGGAGGTTGGTCTGCACCACCTCGTGCATCGGCCTGGCAAGTGCCCCACCCGAGCGATTGGATCAAGTTCCCCGAGTTTCGATTCGATCACTCGTCCACCCGGAACCACCGGCGCCCGACATCGATCGCGATCGTCCCGTTGTGGTCGGTCCGCAGCGCCGGCACTCCCTGCCGGGCCAAGGTCTGGAGCGTCGCAGGCGCCGGGTGGCCGTAGGGGTTCTCCTCGCCGACCGAGATCACCGCCAGCCGCGCCTGCGTCCGCTCGAGCAGCGCCGCCAGGCCGGCGTCCTCGCTGCCGTGGTGGGCCACCTTGAGGACGTCGACGGGTCCGGTTTCGATCGGCACCGCCTCCGCCTCCGCGTCCGCCGTGAGGAGCATCGTGAAGTGGCGCCAGCGCGCCTCCATCACCAGGGCGAGCCGGTTCGGGTCCTCCTCGGGCGACACGCCGGCCAGCAGCTCCGGGGGCGGCCAGAGAACGCGCAGGCGGAGCGCCCCCGCGCGCAGCTCCTGACCGCCGGCGATCCGTTGCGGATCGGCACCGGCGGCAAGCGCCGCCTCGATCAGCCGCCGACTCGACCGCGCGAAGAGGAGGCGCTGGATCGGAACGTCACCGAGGAGCTCTTCGATCCCTCCCGCGTGGTCGGACTGCGGATGGGTGACGACAGCGGCCGCCAGGCGCTCCACCCCCGCCTCTTCCAGCCTCCTCCCCAGCCCGGCGCCGGGCGGTCCGCCGTCGACGAGGATCGCCGGAGCATCGGCGGGCCGGAAGAGGATCGCGTCGCCCTGACCGACGTCGAGGACTTCGACGCGAAGACCCCCGGGCGGCGCGGCCTCCGGCCTTCCCGGTCCGGGCACCCCCACGGCGAGCAAGGCGACGCAGGCGACCCCGACCGCGGCACGCACCGCCACTCCCAGGCGCCCGATCCGCGAGAGGTACGCGCAGAGCAGGACCAGCGATGCCAGGCCGAGGTAGGCGAGGACCAGCCCGCCGCCGCCGAGCCGGACCTGAAGCTCGGCCCAGTCCGGCACCGCGCACCAGGCAGCGACCTGGGCGATATAGGCGAGCAGGAGGGCGTTGAGCCCGTTCAGCGGCTCCAGCGGGAATCCCGGAAGCTGGGCCAGGCCGGCCCCGCACATCCCCAGCCACATCGCCGGCGCCACCGCGGGCAGCGCCAGGACGTTCGCCACCAGGGTCGTCGTCGAGAAGGTCTCGAAGTGGAAGGCGACCAGCGGAGCCGTGGCCAGCGTGGCGGCCACCGTCATCGCCACCCCCTCGGCCAGAGCCCGCCGCCAGGGCCCTGCTCCGAGGCGAGCGAGGATCGTCTGCCGCAGAGGCCTCGCCAGCAACAGGACCCCCAGGACGGCGGCGAAGCTGAGCTGCCAGCCGACATCGGCGGCGATGCCCGGATCGATCGCCAGCGTCACCACGGCCGCCAGCACCAGCGCGTAGAGAGTCGAGCCGCGGCGGCCGGCCAGGGTCGCCAGCAGCCCGAGGGCGCCCATCACCGCGGCGCGCTGGATCGAGGGACCGGCCCCCGCCACCGGCACGTAGACCGCGATCAGCCCCAGCACCCAGACCAGCCGCTCGCGCAGCGGGATCCCGAACGCGCCCAGCAGCGGCATCGCGAGCAGCGCCAGCAGGGTGACGTTCTGGCCCGACACCGCGAGCAGGTGGGCGAGGCCCGAGCGCCGGAAGTCTTCCTCGGTCCGCGCGTCGATCCCCTCGTCTTCGCCGAGCACGAAGCCGCGCGCCAGCTCGGCCTCGCGCGCCGGCATCCCGCGGCCGAGACCGTCGACGGCACGCTCGCGGATCTCCTCGCTGTCGGCCAGCGCCACCGCGACCACCAGCGCGATCCCGATCAGGACCGGCAGCGACGGGCGCGGCGAGGACATCCCAGCGACCGTCTACGGCTGCAGGCCGGCCCGCAGCGACTCCATCGTCGCCGGCCCGATCCCGGAGACCTGGTCGAGCTGGTCGATCGAGGCGAGGCCGCCGTGATCGTCGCGGAACTCGACGATCGCGGCCGCGGTGACCGGACCGATCCCGTCGATCTCTTCCAGCTGCTCCACAGTGGCGGTGCCGAGGCTGATCGGCCCGTCCTCACCGGCGGGGCCGGCGACCGCGCCGCCGCCGGGCAGGCGCTCGGGAACGACCACCTGCTGCCCGTCGGCCAGCCGCGCGGCGAGGTTCACCGCTTCCAGCTCCGCCCGCGGAGAGGCGCCGCCGGCCCGGGAGACCGCGTCGTCGACCCGGCTCCCCGCCGGCATCCGGTAGACGCCGGGCCTGCGCACCGCCCCCGCCACGTGCACGACCAGGTCGCCGCTCTGGCCGCTGATCGAGAAGCTCCCGCCCGCCTCGGCCTCCTCCGCGGCGAAGCCAAACGAGGAAGTCGCGCCCTCCTCGCCGCGGATCGCCCGCGCCCCGACCAGCAGCACGACCACCGCCACGGCGGCGTAAACGAACACCTGGCTCCGACTCAGCTCCGGCACGCGCCGGATGATCAGGGTCCCCGACGCACGCGTGGCGCGCTCAGATCAACTTCTCTGCAACGAGAGGCGCGCTAGAAATCGTCGTCGTCGTCGTAGCCGGCCACCTCGGCCAGCTGGTCGCTGTAGAGCTCCGACGCGGCCACCGGCGGCGACTGGATCGAGACGCAGGTCAGCTCGGCCTCGCCCTCGTTGCCGATCGAGTGCTCGGTGGCCGGCGGGACCAGGATCAGGTCGCCCTCGGCGACTTCCTGCGTGTCGCCCGCGACCGACATCGTGCCGCTGCCGCGGACGACCACGTACGCCTGCTCCGCCTCGTCGGAGGAGTGCAGGGTCTGCTTCGCCCCGCCCGGCACCGTCACCCAGGTGACGGAGAGATTGCGCGAGCCGAGTTCGCCCGCGTCCATGAGGACGTGGGCGCGCAGGCGGTGCCATTCCTCGACCGCTGCTTCCTCCAAGCGCCTGACCAGCATTCGCGGCTTTCTAGCAGAAGGAATGGGGGCGGCGAAGCGCCCTACCGGACCACCAGGTTGACCAGCTTGCCCGGAACGACAATTTCCTTGACTATTTTCTGGCCGTCGAGATGGCGGGCCACCTTCTCGCTCTCCCGCGCCAGCCGCAGCAGCTCCTCCTTCGGAGCCTCCGCCGGCGCCTCGATCCGGTCGCGCAGCTTGCCGTTGACCTGGACGACGAGGGTGACGGTGTCGCTGACCAGCATCTCGGGGTCCGCCTGCGGCCACGGTTGCTCCCAGACCCGGCCTCCTTCCAGGCGCTCCCAAATCTCCGCGCCCAAGTGCGGCGCGAAGGGGAAGATCAGCGAGGCGGCCGTCGCAGTCGCCGAGCGCACCAGCTTCTCCCCACCCTCGGTGCCGTAGAGCCTGTCCTTGAGCGCGTAGATGGCGTTGACCAACTCCATCACCGCAGCAATCACCGTGTTGAACTGGAAGCTGCGCTCGAAGTCCCGCGTCGCTTTATCGATCGCCCAATGGCGCTTGGCGTCGAGCTCGTGCGCCGCCGCCATCATCTGCTGGTCGGCCTCCCGGCCGCCGACGTCGTCCCGCCCCTCGACCTCTTCGCAGAGCCGCCAGAGCCGCGAGAGGAAGCGGTTGACGCCCTCGACGCCCTCGTCGGTCCAGTCGCCGCCGCGCTCGGGCGGGCCCATGAAGCAGACGTACGTACGGGCGGTGTCGGCGCCGTAGCGCTCGACGTAGTCGCCGGGGCTGACCGTGTTCCCCTTCGACTTCGACATCTTCGCCCCGTCGCGGGTGATCATCCCCTGGGTGAAGAGGTTGGCGAAGGGCTCCTGGACGCCGAGGTGGCCGAGGTCGGCCAGCGCCTTGGTGAAGAAGCGCGCGTACATCAGGTGCAGGATCGCGTGCTCGACGCCGCCGATGTACTGGTCGACCGGCATCCAGTGGTCGGCGGCGGCACGGTCCCAGGCCGCCTCCCCGTTGTGCGCATCCAGGTAGCGCAGGAAGTACCAGGAGGAGTCGACGAAGGTGTCCATCGTGTCGGTCTCGCGCCGGGCGGCGCCGCCGCAGCGCGGGCACTCGGTCGCCACCCACTCCTCGGCCGCGGCCAGCGGGCTGCGGCCCTGCGGAGCGTAGTCCTCGATCTCCGGCAGCTCGACCGGCAGCTGCTCCGCGGGCACCGGCACGATCCCGCACTCCTCGCAGTAGACGACCGGGATCGGCGCCCCCCAGTAGCGCTGGCGGCTGACCAGCCAGTCGCGCAGCCGGTAGTTGACGGCCGGCCTGCCCCGCCCCTCCGACTCGAGCCAGGCGACGATCTCGTCGTAGGCGTCGCGGTTGTGCTTGCCGTCGAAGCGGCCGGAGCCGGTCATCGGGCCGTCGCCCGAGTAGGGCAGGCCCTCCTCGGTGCGCGCCTCCTCGGGGTCTTCGCCCTCGATCACGCGCTTGACGGGCAGCCCGAACTTCTCGGCGAATTCGTGGTCGCGGGAGTCGTGCCCCGGCACCGCCATGATCGCGCCGGTCCCGTACTCCATCAGCACGTAGTCGGCGACGAACATCGGGATCGACTCGCCGTTGACCGGGTTGACGACGGAGCGGCCGAGCGGCACGCCGGTCTTCTCGCGGTCCTCCGCCCCGCGCTCCTCGGCCGGGGTGCCGGCGACGAGGCGCTCGAGCTCCGGGTGCTCGGGCGCCAGCACGAAGAAGGTGGCGCCGAAGAGGGTGTCGGGGCGGGTGGTGAAAACGGGGAAGTCGAGGTCCACCTCCTCGCAGCGGAAGACGACCTCGGTCCCCTCGGAGCGGCCGATCCAGTTGCGCTGCATGGTGATCACGTGCTCGGGCCAGGACTCGAGCACCTCGAAATCCTCCAACAGGCGGTCGGCGTACTCGGTGATGCGGAAGAACCACTGCTCGAGGTTCTTCTGGATCACCTCGGTGCCGCAGCGCTCGCAGCGGCCGTCGACGACCTGCTCGTTGGCCAGCACGGTCGCGTCTTTCGGGCACCAGTTGACCTCGGCCTCCTCCCGGTAGGCGAGGCCCTTCTCGAACAGCTGCAGGAAGATCCACTGGGTCCAGCGGTAGTACTCGGGGGTGTGGGTCGCGAGTTCGCGCGACCAGTCGATCGAGATCCCCCACTCGCGGAACTGGCGGCGGAAGGACTCGATCGAGCGCTCGGTGGCGACCCGCGGCGGCTCTCCCGTTTTGATCGCGTTGTTCTCGGCCGGCAGCCCGAAGGAGTCGTAGCCCATCGGGTGGATCACCTCGAAGCCGTGGCGGCGCCGGAAGTGGGCGATCGCGTCGCCGACCGCGTAGCACTTGAGGTGCCCCACGTGAGGCTCGCCCGACGGGTAGGGCAGCATCTCCAGCACGTAGGCCTTCGGCCTGGACTCCTCGAAGCCGGGTTGCCCCGGGTTGGCGACCTCCCAGGTCTTCTCCTCGGCCCAGACCCGCTGCCACTTCTGCTCGATCGCCTTCGGCTCGTAACCCGCCATGAGCGGCGATCTTACGAAGGATCTGTCGACAGGCCCCTGCGGCCCCCGCTCAGACCAGGACTCGGAGACCCGGGGAGAGCTCTTCGAGGATCCGCGGCCAGAGGTAGACCTCGATCGTCGCGGCGGCGAGGAGGACGGGGATTGCCAGCAGCACGGTGATGAAAGTGGCGGCCAGGAGCTGGTTCCACTCGCCGCGGCGGCTGGCGATCAGCCAGGCGGCGAGCGGCAGGAAGAGGGCGATCAGCTCCGGCAGCGCGTGCGGGAGGACGCTGAGGATCAGCTCGAAGTTGGAGATCTGCAGCTGGTAGGCGAGGGTGGAGCCCTGCAGGCCGAGGTAGAGCGCCTGCGTGCCGAGCGAGAAGAGGGTGACGGCGCCGACGAAGACGATCGCGAACTCCCCCGCCTTGACGTGGATCCAGCGGCTGAAGCCGGTCCGCTGCGCCGCCGCGATCGGCATCGAGGCGCCGGCGATGAAGCCGGCGACGCAGGCGGTGCCGTGCAGCGCCAGCACCAGCGAGTTGCGCCAGAGGATCGGCAGCAGGTCGTCCGGCTCGGAGGAATAGGTGAGCCCCGCCAGGTGGATCGGGGTGATGTCCGGGGTCAGCAGGCCGGCGACCACCCAGACCGTGGCCAGCAGCGTCAGCGCCACGGCGAGGCTGAGGGCGATCCAGGCCCGCAGCACCTGCCACGGCCGTTCGCTCCACGACTCCAGGGTCGCTCGCGTGTCCTCCATCCCGTGGGAGAACACGTGCTCGTTCGCGCTCATCGCTAGAGCATCGGCAATCGCGGGCGCGAGTTTGAGCGGCGGGATCTGGGTAGAAGAAGCC
Organism: Solirubrobacterales bacterium; assembly: GCA_036280335.1. GTDB lineage: Bacteria > Actinomycetota > Thermoleophilia > Solirubrobacterales > 70-9 > VAYN01. The sequence continues at coordinate 618 of DASUQZ010000089.1, read as the reverse complement.
CATGCGGCGACTGGGGAAGCGAGCGCTTTCGGGGGCGCTGCTGGCGCTGGCCGTTCTGGTGCCGAGCGGCGCCGGCGCCGAAACTCCCGAGATCGGCCTCAACGCCGGCGGCGCCCCCTGGCGCGGCGCTTCTCCCTACGCCGAAGTCCTGGGCACCGTCGACGCCCACAACCACGTGACCGCCTACGAGTTCCTCGGCGGCGACGCCCACTGCGGGGAACCGTGGAACCCGCATGGCCCGGCCGCGGCGCTCGTCGACTGCCCGGACCACTACCCCAACGGCGCCGGCGCGGTGCTGGAGAACGCGCTCTACGGCGACCCGCTGCGCACCCACGACCCGGTCGGCTGGCCGACCTTCAGGGACTGGCCGGCGCCGGCGTCGATGACGCACGAGCAGACCTACTACCGCTGGATCGAGCGCGCCTACCTCGGCGGGGTGCGGATCATGGTCAACGACCTGGTCGAGAACGTCGCCCTCTGCCAGGTGTACCCGATCAAGCACAACAGCTGCGACGACATGGACAGCGTCCGCCTCCAGTACCGGCGCATCCAGGAGCTCGAGGCCTTCATCGACGCCAGGTCGGGCGGCCCCGACCAAGGCTGGTTCCGGATCGTCCG
>DASUQZ010000088.1:0-12354 GCA_036280335.1 Solirubrobacterales bacterium | reverse complement strand
GTTCGACCGCATGAACAACACGCTGATCCTCGTCGGCGGAGGAATCATCGCCGCCCTCTTGGCGAATGGGATCTTCGGCTGAGCGCTACTCGTTCACGGCTTCCCAGTCGACGAAGGTCGAGGTGTCGGGCATCAGCAGCTCGCGCACCCGGGCCAGCGCCTCCTCCGGCGAGGCCGCCTCGAGGGTGACGGTGTAGATCGGGCGGCCGGTCTTGATCGCGCCGAGCTGCATCGACGGCTCCTTTGACTGGATGGTCACGCCGGCTTTCTCCAGCCGTTCGAAGTGGACCTTGTGGAGGATGCCCTTGAATCGGACAGCATGAGTGGCCATCGGTTCAACCTCCTCGGCGCGGCTGGAGCTGCATCCGAGCAACTCGGATCGACTGGTTAAGGAGTGCTGCTTAAAGCGTAGCGGCCCTCTTGAGCCAAAGGAGCTCTTAGCACGCCGCAGCCCGGACCCGAGCCTGAAGAACAACAAGGGCCGCCGGGGCACGGGTTCGCGACTGAGAATTCACTGAACCGGCACGATCGCGTCTTGTTCCGTGCGGGCCTCCTCAGGAGGCTCGCACGGTGCCTCCACCGAAACCGATACGCGGCCGGCCGCTACGGGTCGACGCCCCCGAATGGGAGCCGCTGCTGAACCTCGCCCCCGACCACGTCGGCGACTTCATGTGGATGTACACGGTCCAGCTGACCGACGGAACCCGGATCCAGGCGTACAAGCACTACTGGACTAGGAACTACCTCCACCTCTCCGAGGACGGACGAGCCTTCGTCTTCGTCCCGAAAACGCGATACGAAGAGGTCAATCCGCCCTGGCTGCTGATGCGCGTGCTCGGGACGGAGTTGGACCCGAGCCTCCGCTATTCTGTCAGACAGAATGTTTGGCCTGAAGAAGCCGAGATCAAGTTCGCCCGGTCAGCCACGAAGCACCGGATATCCCGGGAGCGTTCGCTCTATGTCATCGAGCACTGCGGCATCCAACTTGTCGATCGGTTCTGGAACCCGGTCAGGGAGGACGTTGATCGACGCGTTTACTTCCTTGGCGACGATTTGGAGGAAGTCGCGCTCGAGGTCGTTGCGGTGGAACTGGACGAAGAGGAGTTCACCGTGATCCACGCGATGGAGTTGCGAAACCGCTTTCGCGGTCTCTACGAGGAGGCAAGGGCATGGGAAAAGTGAGAAAGCCGAAGGAGAAGGTCGAAGAGGAGGAAATCCTCGGCGTAACTCGCTCCGGGATGGTGATCACGGAGAAGGTCGCCGAAGAAATGGCGGAGGAAATCGAGCGGAATCCGCCCGATCCCTCCAAGCTCGAGCGACGCTACGTCGGCCGTCCCTCGCTGGGTCCCGGCGGCCACTCCCCGCGCGTCAGCTTCCGGATCTCCCCGGAGCTCCACAAAGCCGCCTGGAAACGCGCCGACAAGGAAGGTCGTTCGCTCAGCGACCTCGCCCGCGAGGCATTCACCCGTTACATGGATAGCTAACCGGGCGGTACGGTTCTCCACATGGAGCGCGACGCAGCGCTGGAGACGGTATTCGAGCCGGTGCGGCCGGCGAGCGCTTTCGAGGAGACGGTCGAGCGTTTGGGGAGCGCGATCCGGCTCGGCTTGCTGGCGCCCGGGGACAAGCTGCCGCCGGAGCGGGAGCTGGCGAAGCGGCTGAAGATCTCCCGCTCGACCCTGCGGCAGGCGCTGACGGCGCTGGTCCAGAGCGGGCACCTGGTCTCTCTGCGGGGGCGGTCCGGTGGGACCTTCGTCGCCGAGCGGCGGCCGCAGGCCGAGCCGGTGGCCGAGGCGCTCGACCAGGATGCGTGGGCGATCCTCGACTACCGGGTGGCGATCGAGTCGGGGGCGACGGCGCTCGCCGCCGAGCGCGGCACCGAGGAGCAGTTCGACCGGCTCGAGGAGCTGGTCGAGAAGATGGCGGGGGAGCTGGAGGACTTCGAGGAGTACCGCTTCACCGACATCCGTTTCCACATCGGCATCGCCGAGGCCGCGCACTCGCCGCGCCTGCTCACCGGGATGACCGACGTCCAGGCGCAGATGAGCAACCTGATCGACCTGATCGCCCACCCGCCCGAGGTCCTGACCCGCTCCAACGAGCAGCACGCCCGCCTGATCAAGGCGCTGCGCAAGGGCGACGGCGCCCGCGCGGTGCGCTGCATGCGCGAACACACCGAGGGCACCGAGCACGTGCTCGCCGGGCTGCTGCCGGCGCCGGTTCGGCTGGAGCCCCCTACTGGGTAGAAGAAGTCCGCGTCCGGCCATTGACGCGGCCGGGAGCAGGATCTAGGCTCGCTGACATATAGGTCGGTTTGCCAGACCTTTTGGGAAAGTTCTCGGGTTTGTCAACAGGAAGGGATAGCGGCATGGAGAGCAGCGCCACCCACCACTCCGATGACGAGAAACGCCTCGCGGAACTCGGTTACAGTCAGAAACTCGACCGGGCCTGGAGCTCCTTCTCCAACTTCGCGATCTCGTTCACGATCATCTCGGTCCTCGCGGGCTGTTTCACCACGTACTTCATCGCCTGGAACAACGGCGGCCCGATCGCGATCTCCTGGGGCTGGCCGATCATCGTCGGGCTGATCCTGCTGGTCGCCTTCTCGATGTCCGAACTGGTCTCGAAGTACCCGACCGCGGGCGGCATCTACTGGTGGTCGTCCACCCTCGGCAACCGGGTGTGGGGATGGTTCACCGGCTGGTTCAACCTGATCGGCCTGGTCGGCATCATCGCCTCGGTCGTCTACGCCTCGGCGCAGTTCGCCTACGCGCTGTTCAGCCTCTACGAACTCGACCTCGGCTTCATCAACTTCGGCGACGAAGCGCACGTGCTCGCCGAGACCTTCGCGGTCTTCGTCTTCTTCCTGACGATCCACACCGTCATCAACATCTTCCAGTCCCACCTGCTCGCCCTGATCAACAACGTCTCGGTGGGCTGGCACGTGCTCGGGGTGCTGATCATCCTCGGCATCCTCATCCTCGTCCCCGACAACCACCAGAGCGCCGACTTCGTCTTCACCGAGACGAACAACAACTCCGGCTTCACCGGCGACTCGACGACCACCCCCTTCTTCTGGCTCTACGTGCTGCCGCTCGGCTTCCTGCTGACGATGTACACGCAGACGGGATACGACGCCTCCGCGCACGTCTCCGAGGAGACGCGCGGCGCCGCGGTCGGCGCCGCCAAGGGCGTCTGGCGCTCGGTCTTCTGGTCCGGCGTGGTCGGCTGGATCGTGCTGCTGGCGATCACCTTCGCCGCCAGCGACACGGCCTTCGTCAACGACCCCGAAAACGGCTTCGGCCTCGGCTCCTCGCTGGCGATCTTCGACAGCGCCCTCGGCTCCGCCGGCGCCAAGGCGGTGATCCTGATCGCCGTGATCGGCCAGCTCTTCTGCGGCCTCTCCTGCGTCACCGCCGCCTCGCGGATGTGCTTCGCCTTCTCGCGCGACCGGGCGATGCCGGGCTGGCAGATCTGGTCCCGCGTCAACAAGCGGCACGTCCCGGTCTGGGCGGTGATCTCGATGTCGGTGGCGGCGCTGATCATCACCCTGCCCGCCCTCGTCGGCGACGAGAACAACTTCACCTACGCCTTCGCGGCGGTGGTCTCGATCACGGTGATAGGCCTCTACATCGCCTACGTGATCCCGGTCTACCTGCGCTGGCGGATGGGTGACTCCTTCCAGCCCGGCCCGTGGAACCTGGGGCGGAAGTACAAATGGATCAACCCCGCCGCGATCGTCTGGGTGATCATCTGCGTGATCGTCTTCAGCCTTCCGCAGAGCCCCGCGGGCGTCCCCTGGGGCGACGAATTCGACTGGAAGTACGTCAACTACGCGCCGCTGACGGTGCTCGCGGTGCTGGCGATCACCGGGATCTGGTGGCTGGTCGACGCGCGCAAGCGGTTCGTCGGGCCGGTGCGCGAAGTCGAGGACGCCGGGTCGCCGTTCGGGACCGGCGAGGAGCCCACCACCGGCGAGGCGCCGGCTGCCCGCTGAGGGCCGCAGCGTAACGTTGCGCTGGTGACCGTAGACGAGCTGAAGCAGGCGGTCGCGGACGGCACGGTCGACACCGTGCTGCTCGCGATCGCCGACATGGAGGGGCGGCTGCAGGGCAAGCGGCTGACCGCGACGCACTTCCTCGACGACGTGCTCGAGCACGGGGCCGAGGGCTGCAACTACCTGCTCGCCGTCGACGTCGACATGGAAACGGTCGGCGGCTACGCGATGTCCTCCTGGGAGAAAGGCTACGGCGACTTCGAGATGGTCCCGGACCTGGAGACGCTGCGGATGGTGCCGTGGCTGCCGGGGACGGCGATGCTGATGGCCGACGTACGCTGGGAGGACGGGCGCGAAGTCGCCGCCTCGCCGCGGCAGATCCTGCGCCGCCAGCTGGCGCGGCTGCGGGAGCGGGGGATGAGCGCCCTGGCCGCGACCGAGCTCGAGTTCATCGTCTTCCGCAACACCTACGAGGAGGCCTGGAAGAAGGGCTTCCACGACCTCGAGCCGGCCAACCTCTACAACATCGACTACTCGCTGCTGGGGACGGCGCGGGTGGAGCCGCTGATCCGCCGCATCCGCAACGAGATGGCCGCGGCGGGGATGAAGGTGGAGAACTCGAAGGGCGAGTGCAACCTCGGCCAGCACGAGATCAACTTCCGCTACGACGACGCGCTGGCCAGCGCCGACAACCACGTCATCTACAAGAACGGCGCCAAGGAGATCGCCTCCCAGGAGGGGCACGCGATCACCTTCATGGCCAAGTTCAACGAGCGCGAGGGGAACTCGTGCCACATCCACTGTTCGCTGGCAAAAGACGGCAGTAATGCGTTCGCCGCCGACCAGGCGCTGTTCGAGCACTTCGTCGCCGGCCAGCTCGCCTGCATGAAGGAGCTGACGCTGCTCTACGCGCCGCACGTCAACAGCTACAAGCGCTTCGCGAAGGGCTCCTTCGCGCCGACCGCGATCGCCTGGGGGCGCGACAACCGCACCTGCTCGCTGCGGGTGGTCGGCCACGGCGAGGGGCTGCGGGTGGAGAACCGGCTGCCGGGGGCCGACGTCAATCCCTACCTGGCGCTGAGCGCGATGATCGCCGCCGGCCTGCACGGGATCGACGCGGAGCTGCCGCTGGAGCCGGTCTTCGAGGGCAACGCGTACGAGTCCGACAAGCCGCGGGTGCCGTCGAACATCTACGACGCGCGCGACGCCTTCGCGGCGAGCGAGGTGGCGCGCGAGGCCTTCGGCGGCGAGGTCGTCGACCACTACCTGAACCGCGCCGGCGTCGAGATCGACGCCTTCGAGGCGGCCGTCACCGACTGGGAGCGCTACCGGGGCTTCGAGCGGCTATGAGCGGCCGGGGGAGCAGCGGTGCGCCGGTTGTCGGTGTCTGCGCTGCGGTGGAGCGGGTCAGCTGGGGGGTCTGGGACGCCTACGAGGTGACGCTGACGCCGCGCTCCTACGTGCGCTGCGTGCAGCGGGCGGGCGGGATCGCGCTGGTCCTGCCGCCCGACGAGGCGGCGGTCGAGGACCCCGACGTCCTCCTCGACCACCTCGACGCGCTGATGCTGGCCGGCGGCGCCGACGTCGATCCGGCCAGCTACGGCGCCGAGCCGCACCCGGAGACGAAGGGCACCTGGCCCGACCGCGACCGCTTCGAGCTGGCGCTGGCGCGGCGGGCGCTGGCGCGGGACATGCCGGTGCTGGGGATCTGCCGGGGGATGCAGCTGCTGAATGTGGCGTTGGGCGGGACGCTGATCCAGCACCTGCCGGAGACCCTGGGGGCGGACTCCCACCGCACGGTGGCCGGGACCTTCAGCGAGCACCACGTGCGGCTCGACCCGGACTCGCTGGCCTGCGCCGCGGCGGGGGTCGAGGGCTTCGTCGTCTGGTCCCACCACCACCAGGGGATCGACCAGGTGGGCGAGGGGCTGAGGGTGACCGGGTGGTCGCTGGAGGACGACCTCCCCGAGGCGATCGAGCTGCCCGGCAAGCGCTTCGCCCTCGGCGTGATCTGGCACCCCGAGGAGGACGAGCAGAGCAAGGTGATCTCGTCGCTCGTCGAGGCGGCACGAAAGGCGAGCGAGGCGGCGCGTGGCGACTTTGTTCGGGATAGCCGTACAAAAGCGACACAAGGGGAGCCGGCATGAGTGCGATCGAGGTGATCGAGCCGGCGACCGAGCAGGTGATGGCGACGGTGCCGCGGGCCGGCGCCGAGGAGGTCGACGCGGCGGTGGCGCGGGCGAAGGCGGCCTTCCCGGCCTGGCGGGCGGTGGCGCCGGCCGACCGGGCGAAGCTGCTGCGCGACCTCGCCGGGGCGATCGAGGACCGCTGCGAGGACCTGGCGCGGCTGGAGGCGCGCAACGCCGGCAAGCCGATCGCCGACGCGCGCGGCGAGATGGAGATGGTCGTGGAGACCTTCCGCTACTACGCCGGGGCGCCCGAGCGGCTGCTCGGCCAGACGATCCCGGTCGCCGGCGGCGTCGACATGACCTTCCGCGAGCCGCTCGGGGTCGTCGGCCTGATCGTCCCCTGGAACTTCCCGCTGACGATCGCCTCCTGGAAGGCGGCGCCGGCGCTGGCCGCCGGCAACTGCGTCGTCCTCAAGCCGGCGGAGCTGACGCCGCTGACCGCGCTGGAGCTGGAGAAGATCGCGCCGCAGGCGGGGCTGCCGGAGGGCGTGCTGAACGTGGTCGCCGGGCCGGGCAGCGTCTGCGGGCGCCGCCTCGTCGAGCACCCCGACGTCGCCAAGATCGCCTTCACCGGCTCGACCGAGGTCGGCCGCGGCATCGCCGCGGGCGCCGCGCAGACGATCAAGCGGGTGACGCTGGAGCTCGGCGGCAAGTCGGCCAACCTAGTCTTCGCCGACGCGGACCTGGAGGCGGCCGCCGCGGCCGCGCCCCTCGCGGTCTTCGGCAACGCCGGCCAGGACTGCTGCGCGCGCTCGCGGATCCTCGTCGAGCGCTCCGCCCTCGACGACTTCCTCGCCGCGCTGCAGCCGGCGGTGGAGGGGATCGCGGTCGGCGACCCGCTCGACGAGTCGACGCAGATGGGGCCGCTGATCTCGGCCGGCCGGCGCGAGACCGTCGCCTCCTACGTCCCCGACGACGCGCCGGTCGCGATCCGCGGCAGCGCCCCCGACGGCCCGGGCTACTGGTTCCCGCCCACGGTCCTGGCGCCGGTCTCCAACGACGACCGCGCCGCCGCGGAGGAGATCTTCGGCCCGGTCGCCTGCGTCATCCCCTTCGACTCCGAGGAGGAGGGGGTCCGCCTCGCCAACGAGACGATCTACGGCCTCTCCGGCTCGATCTGGACCCGCGACGGGGCGCGGGCGCTGCGCGTCGCGCGGGCGGTCGAGACCGGCGTGCTCTCGATCAACTCCAACACCTCGGTGCGCGTCTCCACCCCGTTCGGCGGCTTCAAGCAGTCGGGCGTCGGCCGCGAGCTCGGCCCCGACGCGCTCGACCACTACACCGAGGTCAAGAACGTCTACTACGCGACGGAGGAGGGGTAGATGGCGGGGCGGCTGCAGGGCAAGGTCTGTGTGATTACCGGCACGGCGAGCGGGATCGGCGCCAAGTCGGCGCGGCTGTTCGAGCAGGAGGGCGCGCGGGTGATCGGGATCGACCTCGCCGCCGAGGCCGAGGGGGAGATGACGATCCAGGCCGACGTCGCCGACGAGGAGCAGGTGGCGGCGGCGTTCCGGCGGATCGGCGATGAGACCGGCCGCATCGACGTGCTGATGAACAACGCCGGGATCAACCCCACCGACGACGGCTCGGTGCTGGAGACCTCGACCGAGGCCTGGCAGCGCGTCCAGGACGTCAACCTGCGCAGCGTCTTCCTCTGCTGCAAGTACGGGATCCCACACCTGCTCGAGGCCGGCGGCGGCTCGGTGATCAACGTCGCCTCCTTCGTGGCGACGATGGGCGCCGCCGTCTCGCAGATCTCCTACACCGCCTCCAAGGGCGCGGTCCTCTCGCTCTCCCGCGAGCTCGGCGTCGAGTTCGCCGACCGCGGCGTCCGCGTCAACGCCCTCTGCCCGGGCCCCGTCAACACCCCCCTGCTCAAGGAGCTCTTCGCCAAGGACCCCGAGCGCGCCGCCAAGCGCCTCGTCCACATCCCGATGGGCCGCTTCGGCGAGCCCGAGGAGATCGCCAAAGCGGCCCTGTTCCTGGCCAGCGACGACTCCAGCTTCGTCACCGCCAGCACCTTCCTGGTAGACGGCGGACTCTCCGCCGCCTACCTGACGCCGGTCCAGGTCGATTAACCTCCTTAGACAGCTGGTGCTAAATTTAGTTGCCGATCTAAATTTAGGGAGGTGACTAATGACCTATCAATCCATAGAAGCCTTCGCCAACCCGTTCCGGCCCGGAGCCGGACACCGTCCGCCGCATATGGCCGGTCGTGGCGGGGAGCAGCGCGAGTTCGAGAAGCTGCTCGATCAGGAGATCATCCTCGAGAATCCGCTTCTGACGGGCTTGCGGGGTGTAGGGAAGACCGTCCTCTTGGAAACCTTCAAGCCTCTGGCGATCCAGCGAGGTTGGATCTGGGTCGGCACCGACCTCTCCGAGTCGGCGAGCGTCAGCGAAGAAGCCCTCGCCATTCGCCTGATGGCCGACCTCTCCGTCGCGACCTCCGCCCTTGTGGTCGGTGAGGAGGAGTCGGCCGGCTTTGCCGGGGAAAAGAAAGAGATCCACCTCGACTTCCAGACGCTGACGGGGATCTTCAACAGGACTCCGGGGCTGATCGAGGACAAGCTCAAGGCTGTGTTGGAGATAGCCGCCAAGGCAATCGCACGGGACGGCAACAAAGGCGTCGTCTTTGCCTATGACGAGGCGCAGAACCTGGCGGACTCCCAAAAGAAGAACGAGTTCCCCCTGTCACTGCTCCTCGATGTATTCCAGTCGATCCAAAGAAAAGAGATCCCGTTCATGCTGGCGCTGACGGGGCTTCCGACCCTCTTCCCCAAGCTGGTGGAGGCGAGGACCTTCGCGGAGCGGATGTTCAGGGTGATCGTGCTCGACAAGCTCGACGAGCAGGCCAGCCGCGAAGCGATCCTCAAGCCGATCGAAGACGCCAAGTGCCCCGTCGAGTTCACCGAGGAGTCGGTGGAAATGATCGTGGCGCAGTCCGGCGGTTATCCCTATTTCATCCAGTTCATCTGTCGTGAGGTCTACGACTCGTTTCTACAGTTACAGAGGCAGCAGGTGTCGGTGCCTTACTCGGTGCCCCTCGAGGCCATCACGATGAAGCTCGACTCCGACTTCTTTGCCGGCCGCTGGGCGCGTGCCACCGATCGGCAAAGAGAACTGCTGTGGGCCATCGCCAGCCTGGGAAAGCCGGATGAGGAGTTCACCGTCCAGGAAGTGGTGCGGGCTTCGAAGCAGCTTGACAAGCCCTTTACCAGCAGTCACGTGAACCAGATGCTCTCGGGTTTATGTGGAGCGGGGCTCGTCTACAAGAACCGCTTCGGGAAGTATTCGTTTGCCGTCCCGCTTTTCGATCGGTTCATCCTGCGTCAGATCGAACCGATGACCGGTGATTAGCAGGCCGCCGCGGCGCGCAACCAGCGCTCGCACAGCTCCCGGCCGAGCTGGTTGAAGGCGTCGATCTTCTCCTCCGTCTCCGGCCCCAGCGCGTCGGGGTCGATGCCGATCCGCACCGCGTCGGGATCGGCCTCGTAGTCGTCGATCCAGTGCAGGGCGTCGGCGCGGCTCACCTCGGGGTGGAACTGCAGCGCCCAGGCGCGCTCGCCGAGGCGGCAGCCCTGCAGGCAGATCTCGCTGCGGGCGAGCGGGAGGGCGCCGGGCGGCAGGGGGAACTCGTAGCTGTGCCACTGGAAGGCCTCGAAGGATGGGGCGAGGGGGCCGAGCAGGGGGTCCTCGGCGCCCTCGGGGGCCACCTCCACCCGGTGCCAGCCGATCTCCGGCCGCGCCGCTCGCCGCGGTTCCGCGCCCGCCGCCGCGGCCAGCATCTGGCCGCCGAGGCAGAGCCCCAGCAGTGGCACCTCCCGCTCGAGCAGCTCCCGCAGCAGCGCCTTCTCCTCGTCGATCCAGCCGTGCCGCTCCCCTTCGTCGACGTTCATCGCCCCGCCGAGGACGAAGACCGCGTCGTAGCCGAGCGGGTCCGCCGGTGGCTCCGGCCGCTCCGCCAGGGTCCACTCGTCGAGCCGCGCCCCGGCGCTCGCGATCGCCTCGGCGAACACGCCGGGACCGGCGTCGCGCTGGTGGACGATCGCCAGGACTCTCACCGGCCCAGTCTCTCACCCGGCCGCGGCATCGCCAGGTTCGGGCAGACCTCCGCGACGAAGCTGAACGGTGCGGTGAGCAGGCCCTGCAAATAGGTATAGGGTTCGCTGCAAGGGAGGTAGTCATGAATAAACGATTTGTGGGACTGATTGCCGCGGTCACTGTTACCGCGGTGCTGGTGGTCGGAGGTATTGCCACGGCCGCCAAACCGGTTACAAGCGTCTCGGGAGACATCCACACCGAATTCAACGGTGACTTCTCGCCGAAGGTGCTCTCGAAGAACAAGCTGACTCCGATCTCCTTCTGGATCTCGGGGAAGATGAAAACCCTCAGCGGGCAACACATCCCGCCAATGAAGGAATTCCTGCTCGAAGGCGACAAGAACGCCAGCATCAGCGTCGAGGGGATTCCGATCTGCCCGCCCGGAAAGCTGCAGTCGACGACCAGCGCCGCTGCGCGCAAAGCATGCGGGAACGCGCTGGTCGGCAGCGGCAAGGCGAAAGCGGGGATCAAGTTCGACGAACAGGCGGAAATCCCGGTGACGAGCGAACTGCTCGCCTTCAACGGCGGCTTCCGAGGTGGAGTAACGACTCTCTATCTGCACGCTTACATCACCGTTCCGACCCCGGCGGCGATCATCACCGTGGTCAAGATCAAGAGGATCAAGAAAGGCCGCTACGGCCTCCTCTCGACCGCGAAGATCCCGAAAATCGCCGGCGGCAGCGGCTCGGTCACCTTCTTCAAACTGCAGCTGAAGAAGGGGATCCTCTCGGCCAAATGCCCGGACGGGAAGCTGGCCGCCCGCGGCTCCGCCACGTTCGGGTCGATCCCGCCGACGACGCTCAACGGCGCGGTCGTCCGACCCTGCACGGGGAAAGGCTGAGCACCGCCTAGGTCGGCGACTCGAAGCCCATCAGGCCGAAAGTGGCGCGGACGGTCGGGTCGCCGTCCCGCGCCTCGCTTTCGGCGCCGATCCGCAGCAGCCCTTCCAGGCATGAGTTGAGCAGCGCCTGGGCCTCGCGCCAGCCCCGCTCGTCGAGGTCGAGGGTGACGTTGCTGAGGTGCCGGTCGGTGCGGGCGTCGAAGGTGTCCGCTTCGAAGGCCTCGCGGATCGCCCGGTTCAGCACGTCGAGCCCCGTCACGCTGATCCCGTTGCGGGCGTCGGCGGGGAGCCTGGCCCAGAAGTCGTCGCTGAGATAGGGCTTGACGGCGCCGCGGTAGAAGTGCTCGGTCGCGCCGCGCACCTGGCGCGTGTCGACCAGCTCGATCAGGCCGAGCTCGTGGAGCACCCGGACGTGGTAGGCGACGTAGCCGACCGCCTCTCCCTGCTCCGCGGCGAGCTGGCTGGGGCTCGCCACCCGCTGGTTGAGAACGGTCAGGGCGCGGGCCCGGACGGGGTGCGCGAGGGCCTTGAGGAGGGTCGAGTCGTTGCCCGACAGGGAGGGGTCCGGAATGCCGTCGGACTTCCCTTTCCGAGCTCGTTTCCTGGCCATTGGTCCCCCTCCCATCGAACGTTAGGTGCGCCGCCATTGATCAGCATATTGCGAACAAAGAGCTCTGCTGCGGAAATTGGGCAGCTTTTCCAGAAGAAATCCTCAATGGTGGAAGTAGCTCCACTAATGTGCCCGCGCGCATAGCGGCGGCCCTGGGAGCCGGCCGCGTGGCACGAAAGGGGGTGGAGTCTGTGGCGATGAAAAAGGCCGAGAGCCTTGCGCCGCTTCTCCAGGTGACCAAGATCGGCTGAGCGCTGCTTGCGCGAAGCCGTAGCCCGCCCGTCGCATCTCCTCCAGAGATTCAGCCTGGGTAGCGGAGGAGATCGCGGCGGGCCCACCGCCCCGGCGACGGCTCAGCCCGGCGCCGGGACCTGCGAGGCCATCTGGGTGTACCCGGCGCTGCTGGGATGGATGCCGGTGTCGCCGCTGATCACCCACGGCGGGCCCTCCACCGGCCCTTCGCAGAAGGAGAGCGGGTGGAGGACCTCGAGCTCGTCCTGGGTCGGCGTCGACTGCACGCTCGGCCCGTCGACCTTGTAGCCGAAGCTGGAGCAGGAGAAGCGGGAGGGATAGACGGGGGAGATGTCGATGCCGACGTCGAAGTGCGGCGGCTTCA
>DASUQZ010000087.1:0-7595 GCA_036280335.1 Solirubrobacterales bacterium | reverse complement strand
TCCCCCTCCTCGGCCGAGAGCTCGTCCCCGGCAAGCGCCGCGAAGGCGCCGGAGACCTCCGGCTCCTCCGCGGCCAGCTCGCCACGAGGCGCGGCGGCGGCCGGCGGCGCGGCCGGGAAGAAACGCGGCAGCCGAAAGCGTCCCGCCGAGGGGCAGGGCACCGGCTCCAAGCAGGCCCGCGACCCGCGCGGCGAGAACCCGCGCTCCGGTCGGCGTCCCGCAGAGCGCGAGAGCCGCCCGGCCGGGTCGCAATCCCCGGCGCAGTCTCCGGTCCGCAAGAGCACCGCCGCGGGCGAGCGGGAAGCCGACCTCGGCGCTGAGCTTCGAGCCGAGGCCGAGCGCAGCCGCAAGGCCGCAACCCGGAAGACCTCGGGCGAGCAGGATCAACCCAAGCCTCGCCCGGTGGCCTCGCCCCGATGGCGCCGTCGCAGGCGCCGGAAGGGGGGCCAGCGATGATCGCGCGGCGGCGCGGCGGCGGTCCGCTACTCGTCCTGGCTGCCGGCGCCCTGGCGACGCTGGTCGTCGTTATCACCGGCACGCTGATGGCGATCCTCGGCAGCGAGATCGCCTGCGTCGGCGGTGGGGGTGGCTCAGCGGTGGCCGCCCCGCCGACTCGCGCTGCCGTCAAAGAGATCCCGCCCGCCCGCCTGAAGCTCTACCAGGAAGCCGGCCAGCGCTTCGACGTCGATTGGACCTTCCTCGCCTCGCTCGGCTATCAGGAGTGCGGCCACGGCACCTGCGCCGAAGTCAACCCCTCCGGGTGCGGCGGCCCGATGCAGATCGGCATGGTGCGCGAAAGCGCCTGCAGCCCCGGCTCGGGTCCGACGATTTGGGAGCGCTACCGCTTCGACGCGGACGGCGGCGGCGCCGACCCCTTCAGCCCCGCCGACGCGATCTTCACCGCCGCCCGGATGCTGCGGCCGGTCTTCGGGCTCGCGGGCGACTCCTACGCGGCCTATCGCGAGGTCGCCTGCAACTACTACGGCGCCTGCTCAGACGGCGTCGCCAACTACGCCGACGAGGTGATGGCGCGCGCCGTGGAGTACGGCTTCCGCGGCAAAGGCTCGCCCCAGCCGACGAGCCCGATCGCGACCGGGACCGCCGCCGGCAGCACCGGCTCCTCCTGCGGATCGACTTCGTCCTCGGGCGCCACCGGCAACGAGATAATTCGCATCGCCCGCAGTCAGCTCGGAACCGGCGAGAGCCCGCCGGGGTCGAATTGCAACCCCTACGGGCCGTGCGTCGAATGGTGCGCGCTGTTCGTCTCCTGGGTCTGGAAGCGGGCGGGCGTCCCGATGGAGGGGAGCACCGCAACCTACGCCTACTCGGGCTCTATCTACACCTGGGCCGAGACCCACCAGGACGAGCCCTTCGCGGTCGCGCCTCTCGGGGGGACGGCGCCGCCCTCCAGTCAGGACGAGAGCGGCGCTCGCGTGCTGCCGCCGACCGCGACGCCGGCTCCCGGCGATGCCGTCCTCTACGGCACCGGGCCGGGATTCGGCCCCGGCGAATACAGCGCCCACGTCGGCCTCATCGAGCGCGTCTTCCCCGGCGGGCAGATCACGACGATCGACGGCAACTTCGGCAACGTCGTCGCCCGCTCGGGGCCGTTCATGCCCTCGCAGGCGGTCGCCTACGGGATGCCGGGGCCGGTCTACGGCTACGCCCACCCGCCCAGCACCGAAGGCGAGGGCGGGCGGTAATGGCTGACCGTCTCCGCGCCCTGCTGGAGCGACCGCTTGACCCGAGCGCCGCGAGGGCGATCCTCGTCCTGGCGAGCGCGATCTTCGTCGGCTTCGCGGCCGTCCTCGTGCTCGCCGCCAGCCAACCCGAGCGGCCGACCGTGCCCGAGCGCGGACCGGCCGAGGCTGTGGCGCCGACGCCGTCTTCGGCCCCTGCGCTCGAGCCGCCGCCGGAGGCGCCCCGCCGTGCCGGGCTTCGACAAGACCCCCAGGACGTGAGGGGCTCCGCAGCCGCGCGCCGCGCAGCTCGCGCCCTTCGCTCCCACCGGGCGCTCCAGCACGTCCCGTACCGGCGCGGCAGCCTGGCGATCAACCTCGTCGGCGCCGAGGGGCATCGAGCGGTGCTGCGGGTGAGTGCCCCGACGCGGGCGGCAGCCCGGCGCGGCTGGAGGGTCTTCCTGCGCCGCTTCCGCGATCGGGGCGAGGCGTACATCGCCCGGTTCGTCGTCGGCGACGCGGAGGTGCAGCGATGAGGTCCGGCGTCGTCTCGCTGGTCGCCTCGGCGGTCGCGTCGACCGGCGCCTCGCCGGTCGCGATCAAATCGCCCGGAAGGGCCGGTTTCCCCCATCGCGGCGGGGAATGCGCCGCGATGGTTTTGCCGACAGCTCTCCATCACTCCGGGGTCTGTGCATGACCTCGAGGAAGCCGAACTCCGATCCTCGGCCGCTACTCGCGATCTTCGCCGCCCTAGTCGTCCTCGCCATCGGGAGGTCTATCTCGAACATCGACACCGGGGCGGCCCTCGAACTCGCGGAGCGTCTCGCCCCCCTTGCGCTCGGGGTGGTCGCTATCGCCTCCGCGCTGGCTCCACAGCGCATGATTGCCACCCGCCGGACTCTGCGATCCCGGCAACTGACGGCGGTAGTCCCCGCCGATGAATTCGACGCTAACCCTGACGTCGTTCTCTCCTTCGCTGCCCAGCTTGCCGCCAGCGAGCGGAGCATCCGCGGATGGTTCGACCGCCGGGCGAGCGCCGTGCGAATCCGGCTCACCTGCGATCCCGAACGCCGCCTCGTCTACCTGATCGAAGTACCTGAGCGCGCCGCCGGGCTGCTGCGCTCAGCGCTGCGCGCCTACGAAGGGGTCGAGGTGCGATCCGCCGAGGAGGTGTTGCCTGACGAGGACGGCGAGGACGGCGACGGCGAGATCGTCACCCTTCGAACCGAGCTGCGGCTCGCCCATCCGAGCATCGAGCCGCTGGCCCGGCCCGCCAGCGACCCGGACCCGCTGCAGGCGTTCGCCTCGGCGGTGGCAACCCTCCGTCCCGATTGTGGCGAGGAGGCGACCGTGTGCCTCGACCTGCTGCCGGCGACCGGCCGGCGCGGGACTCGGCTTCGTCGCCGCCTTCGGCGCCAAGCTCGGCGGCGCTATCGGGAGCGGCCGAGGTGGGGGGAGCTGCTCGGCGGTGAACCCGGCCGCCGGGAGCGCACCCAGCCCGACGAGCTGGTCGAGCGCCGCCTCGTCGGCCAAGCCCTCGATGCCAAGCTCCGAGATTCAGGGCCGGTGTTCGAGGCCCAGGTTCTCCTCCGGTGTAAGGCCCCGGATCGCCCGCGGGCGAAGGCGATGACTAAGCAGATGCTCGCAGCCTTCGAGCCGCTGAGCGACCGCAACTGGCTCCGGGCTTCCGGCTTGGCGGTGTTCGGCTTGGCCTTCCTCGGCTCCGACCTGCCGCTCCGGCGACGCGGCTTCGATCGCCGCCTCGCTACCGGCTACTTCCGACCGGCGCGGAAGATGATCCTGACGGCGCGCGAGCTGGCCGGCTTCCTCAAGCCGCCGACCGTCAACTGCCGCGCCGAGAACGTGCTGCGCTCCGGCGCCCTGCTGGCACCGCCGCCGCCGCTGCCGAGCTTCGATGCCGAAGACGAAGACCTGATCCCCCTCGGTTTCGTCAGCGGCGACAACGGCGAGCGCCTGGTCGGCGTCCGCATCGCCGACACCTTCTTCAGCTACACCGCCGGCCGCTCGCGCTACGGCAAGACCGAGTTGGCGATCGTGCAGTTCGTCCACCTCGCCCGCTCCGGTTACGGCGGGTTCTTCCTCGACCCCCACGGCGACGCGCTCGATCGGATCGAGCCCTACCTTGCCGAGCCGGAGATCGCCGAGCGGGTGGTCCGCATCGACCTGCGGCCCGGCCGCTCGCTGGACGAGCTGCCGGGCTGGAACCTCTTTGAGGTCGGCGGGGCCAACCGGGCGGAAGCCGAGGGGCGGGTGGAGGCGGTGGTCGACGCCTTCGCCTCCGCGCTCGAATGGGGAGAGCGATCGACCCGCGCGATCAACCTCACGACCCAGGCTGCCTCCGCGCTGGCGAGGATCGCGCCGGTTCTCGCCGAGGACGACCTGGCGCCGACGATCTTCCAGATTCCGACGCTGCTCAGCGATCCCAAGTGGCGGGAGGACGTTCTTCCCTTCCTGCCGCAGGCTCAGCAGCGCTTCTGGCGGGATCGCTTCCCGCTGCTGGCGACGGACGCGATCACCCCCGTCACCAACATGATCGACCGGCTGCGGGCCTCGAGCGCGATCACCGCCCTTCTCGGGCCGCCGCGCTCTACCTACCGCGTTCGGGAAGCGATGGACGAGGGGCTGATCGTGCTCGCCTGTCCCGGCGCTGGGGGCACCCGCGACCGCCTCGTCGCGAACCTCCTCGTCTTCGACCTCTTCCATGCCGCGCGCAGCCGCGCCGAGCTGGCGCCCGGAGATCGAAGGCTGTTCTGGCCCTTCTTTGACGAGGTGCAGAGCTATGACGGCGCGGCGTCGGGCAACCTCGCGGCGCTGCTGGAGCAGAGCGCGAAGTTCGGGCTGCGGGCGTCCTTCCTCAACCAGAACCCCGAGCGCCTCAGCCCGGCGACGTTGAACGCGCTGTTGACGAACCGCTCGCACCTCCTCGCCAGCGCCCTCAACTCGCACGCGGCGGGGCTGCTGACGAAAGAGTGGGCGGGACAGCCGAGCCCGGCGGCGCTGACCAAACTCGACCGCTTCCGCTTCGTCGCCCAGGTCACGAATCAGGGTCGCGCGAGCCGGCCTTTCGCCCTGCGGGGAATCCGGCTCGAGGACGTCTTCGAGCCCGCCGCTGATCGACGCCGGCAACCCGCCGCCCAGCGGCGCCCGAGTGGGTGCAGCGCCGCGGAGACCTTCGACCGGCTGGAATGCCACGACGAGCGAATCCGCGCCAAGCTGCGGGAGGTCAGAGGGCGGCGACGCGGCGGCGGTCCCGGCTCCGCAGGTTCCGGGCCGGTCAGCCATCGGCGGGGGGCGCCGGCATGAGCGCGCGAGGTGGTCTTACCGAGGCCGAAATCCTCGGCTCGCTGGCTCAGCACCGCGTCCTCTCGACGCCGCAGGTCCGGGCGATCCACCTCCCCGACCACAGCCCGCGCACGGCTCAGCGGATGATGGCCCGGCTCGCGCAGCGCGGCCTTGTCACCTTCGCCACCGTGCCGGGAGTGCCGGGGGCACCGCGCCGGCTTTGGTATCTCACCGAGGCCGGCGCCCTCGCCGCTCGTGAGGCGGGCATGATCGACCGCCCGCCGCTGCTGCTGAGCGCCGAGCAAGTCACCGGCCCGCTGCAGGCGCATACCCGCGCGGTAAACGACGCCGGGATCGCCTTCCTCACCGCGGCCCGGCAGCATGGCGACGAATTCACCCCGACCTCCTGGCGGCACGAGGTCGGCCATCCGCTCAACGCGGGCCGCGGCCGGGCGCGGCGATCGGTTATCTCCGACGCCGTCCTCACCTACGTCCGTCTCACCCCCGAGGAGGTGGTGGTCGAGCAGCGGTTCCTCGAGCTGGACCGCGCGACGCTCACGATCGAACGGCTGATTGACGAGCTGAGGCGCTACGCCCGTCTATATAAGGGGACCGACGCGGACGGCCAGCCGGTCTGGAGCGGCCGCTATCCCTGGTTCCCGCCGATCCTCTGCGTGCTGGCGGGGGGAGAGCGACCCGCGCTCGAACGTCGCCGGGAAACGGCGGTGGCGATTCTGAGCCGCGACCGGGACCTCCAGCGCACGCCGGAGATCTCCATCCGGCTCTGCCTTGCCGCCGACCTCGCCGAGGCGGGACCGTTCGAGCCGATCTTCATCGACCACCGCGACCCCGAGCGGCCGACCGACTGGCTGGTCGAGGCGTGACGGGGCGGAACCGGAAGATCGCGGGCGCCACCCTGCTCGGTGGCGACTGCCTGGAGGTGCTGGCGACGCTCGATCCCGAAAGCATCGACGCGGTCGTCACCGACCCGCCCTATGCGATCGGCCAGCTCGTCGGCGAACGCTGGGACGACGCCGGGATGGTCCGCGTCGCTCGGGCCGGTGGCGATCGGCTGAGCGCCGGCGAGGCGTTCGAGGCGTGGTGCCGCGAGCTGGGGAAAGGGTGCCTCCGTGTCCTGAAGCCCGGCGGTCACATGCTGGCCTTCAGCTCGCCGCGAACCGTCCACCGCCTCGCCTGCGGGATCGAGGATGCCGGCTTTGAAATCCGCGACGAGCTGATGTGGCTCTACGGGACGGGAATGCCGAAGTCGCACCGTCTCCCCGGCGGGCGGAGCACCACCTTGAAGCCGGCCTATGAGCCGATCGTCCTCGCCCGCCGTCCGCTGGAGGGGACGACGAAGGAAACGCTCGCCACCTTCGGCACCGGGGCGCTCAACACCGACGCTTGCAAGGTCGCCGGCCGCCACCCGGCCAACGTTCTCCTCAGCCACGAGCCCGACTGCCGCGAGACCAAATGCGCGCCGGATTGCGCGGCGGCGCAGGTCGACGCCGAGGCGAATCAGCGGCGTCGCGGCACGGGGCCTCGGGTCGCGCCAAGCCGCATCTTCTACTGCCCGAAGGTCAGCCGGCGCGAGCGCGACGCCGGCTGTGAGCACCTGCCGGAGAAAGACATAGGTCTCTTCCCGCGATCGGATGCCGGCAAGCCGAAGCCGCCCGCCCGAAACACGCACCCGACCGTCAAGCCCCTCGAATTGATGCGCTGGCTGGTGCGGCTCGGCTGCCCGCCGGGGGGCGTCGTTCTCGACCCGACCTGCGGCTCGGGCAGCACCGGGGCGGCGGCGCTGCTGGAGGAGCGGCGCTTCGTCGGCATCGAGCTCGACCCCTTCTATATAGAGATCGCGGCGGCGCGGATCGCCCATTGGGCGCCGGAGGGCACGCCGCGGCAGAGGGCACGCCGCGGCCCTTTAGGCAAAAGGAGGCGGCGGTGACGGGCGCCGAATTCGTCGCCACCGGGGAGCTGCGCATCGCCCCCGAGTCGATCGAGGCGATCGCCCAGCGGATCGCCGAGCTGGCCGCCGCCGAGCCGCCCCCGCTGCCCGAGCGGATCACCGCCGAGGAGGTCTCGCGCTGGTGGGGGGTCAGCCGCCGCTGGGTCTACGACCACGCCGAGGAGCTGGGCGCGCGGCGCATGGGATCGGGCCGGCGCCCCCGCCTCCGATTCGATCCCGACGAGGTGGCCGAACGCCTCGGGCAGCCCGCCAACCGCGGTCGCGGCGGCCCATATATGCGGGGATCGCGGGCGATTGGCGGGGATTGCAAAACCGGCTCGCTTTCGTCGCCGACCAGAGCTACTGTCGGTCGTGGAAATAGAAAGCGGCCGGGGCGGGCGCTATGAACACCCCCCCGACCAGGCGCCGTGTATGGCGGCGCAACATCAAGGCTAGAACCCTGGCCTATTTGTTGCCAGCCCCCGTCCGGCACCGGAACGGAGGAGGCCGGTATGGCGGCTAAGGCGAAAGGCGAAGTGATCGAAACCCCCCTGAAGAGCGGGATGAGTTTCGCGCTTCGGTTCCCGGCATATGGGGAGCGTCACTACGAAACCCTCGGGTTCGATCACGAAGGCTGGACCCGAGCGGCGGCGCAGGAGAAGCTG